>CAYNUX010000162.1:0-8099 GCA_964400115.1 uncultured Cytophagia bacterium | reverse complement strand
GGCCATCCGGGCATGGTTGGTCTTGTTGCCAGCTGGCGGATTGGGGCAAGGAGGACTTAATTTCGATGCCAAAACCCGCCGCAGCTCTACTGATTTGGAGGATATTTTTATTGCCCATATCAGCTCTATGGATACCGTAGCCCGGGGATTGATCATTGCCGACAAGATTTTGCAAGAGTCTGACTATGTCAAAATGCGCCAGAAACGATACGCCAGCTTTGATGATGGCGAGGGTAAAGCCTTTGAACAGGGCACACTGACCTTGTCCGATTTGCGGGATATCGCTGCGAAACAGGGTGAACCCAAACAGATCAGCGGCAAGCAAGAATTATACGAGTCTATTCTCAATCAATATATTAAATAATCTCGAGTCTGCCTTTGTGTTCAATTTATAAAAAGAGAGGCATTCGAACTCGGTTGTCAAGGTTTGTGATGGTCAAAAAAATATTAATCGTTTTCCTGTTCTTTTTGTTTCTTTTGCTGACAGGATCTTGTGAATCAGATCCATCGTTTGATTTTGCATTGCTCAGCGACATTCATATTGCAAAAGGATCGCCAGCTGTCCAGGATTTGAGGGCTGTTGTTCGGGATATCAATTCCCTGGAAAAAGCCCAGTCAGGGACCGGTCTATGCCACTGCTGCAGTGGAACCTGGTATGGTTGTGTTTGCTTCGACCGATGGCACGATACGTTCTTTTATTCCGGAAACAGGCGATCCAATATGGACCTCGAGCTTGGGTGACCCGATCATCAGTGTTCTTGTTATAGATGAGAATCAGATCTTTGTTGGGAGCAGTAATAAAGGGTTTTATGCCCTGGACAAGAAATTGGGCCAGGTGCAATGGCATGTTCCCGAGGTAGAGGGATATATCGAAACCCGGCCTTTGCTGGTCGACAGCCTGCTGGTGTTTGGAACCTGGCAAAACCAGCTCTATGCTCTAGACCGGTACTCTGGTGAGATGATATGGGATTGGCAGAACGAAACCCCGGGTCCCTTGTATTCACCAGCTGCGTGCTGGCCTGTCGCCGGCGGCGGAAAGATATTTATCGTTGCCCCGGATCGATACATGACTGCGATTGATAAAATGAACGGAAAAACGATCTGGCGTAGCAACCGCTTTATGGTACGTGAATCGATTGGCATCTCTGAGGACAAAAACCGGGTTTTTGTCAAAACCATGCGTGATACTGTTGTTGCCCTCTCTGCAACGTCGGATCATCTAAATCCGCTCTGGATTACCGATTGCGGGTATGGATACGATCATGCCACGAGTATGCTCGTGGAAAAGAACGGATCGCTCTATTTTGGCTCTCGCAAAGGTGAGGTGTATTGCCTCGATTCCATGAACGGACGGGTGAACTGGAAGTATAAGATAGATGAAAGTCTTGTAAATACCGTCACTCCTGTTACAGCCAATCATGTCATTGCAACCACCATGAGCGGCACAATCATATCCCTCAGTACAAAACCTATAGAGAAATAATGTCACGACCCGAAAAAATTGTAGTTATGTGTCCTGTTTGTCATAATCAAGTTAAAATCGAAGAACTGCATGCCTCCAACACTGCAGCAGCCAAATTCTGGACTGATGGCAAGATGGAAGCTCCGCTAATTCCCGAACAATTTGATGTGATGTCATGTCCACATGGATCGCATCTTTTTTGGAAATCCGAGGCCCAGGAAATTGCACGAGAACCCTACAGATTTTTCGTTAAAAGTCCATATTCTTCAGTTCCGTATGCAAATGGTCCTTTAATGGAAGATTTGGTATTGGAACTGGAAACGAAGAGTGGCAAGCACAAAGAGCAAGAGATCTATTTACGGATGCGAATTTGGTGGGCAGACAATCAAAAATTCAGACGAAATAAAAAAGACAAACCCATAAATGTTATACAGTTAATCGAAAAGTGGTTAAAATTTAACAAAAAGCCCAGCCATTTATCCGGCCAAAAAGATCAAGAGTCCGGTCGACTTGAAAACATGCATCGATTGTTAGCTCTTTTGGACAGTCAAGAGCCTGAGATTCGTCTGATTCGGGCTGAGCTCTTTCGCGAGTTGGGAAATTTCAAAGCCAGTTTAAAAGAGTTAAAAAAATCTGTGCCTGATTATTTTCAGGCTCATGCTGATACCATCACAAGGCTGGCCAAACAAGAGAATCAAAAGGTAGCACTGATTAAAATCGAAAAGGAGCACAAGGAGTGATATGAAAATTGTTATTCTTGATGCACATACGGTCAATCCGGGTGATTTGAGCTGGAATGAGTTGGAAAAGCTGGGGGATTGCACTATTTATGAGCATACCTCTCAGGAAAACGTCGTTGAAAGAACAAAGAACGCTGATATCGCACTGATCAATAAAACCGGCCTGTATAAAAAAGAAATCGATCACCTGCCCGACCTGAAATACATTGGTGTGCTGGCTACGGGTTATAATGTTGTGGATGGTGACGCAGCACAGGCTCGAAACATTCCAATTACCAATGTTCCTGCCTATAGCACCATGTCAGTGGTTCAGATGGTCTTTGCCCATTTATTGAATTATACACAAAGAGTCGCACACCACGATCAAACCGTCAAAGAAGGGAGATGGACCCGGTCCAGAGACTTTTGTTACTGGGATTTTCCGTTGAGTGAATTATCAGATAAAACTCTGGGTATTATTGGCTTTGGACGCATTGGAAGTGCTGTAGCCCGGGTGGCCCAAGCTCTGGGAATGCAAGTATTGGCAGTCAACGAATCACCCATTGATCCTCTCCCTGAGGGGGTCCAACAGGTCGATCTCGAAAGAGTTTTTAAGACGAGTGACTTTATCACCTTGCACTGCCCCTTGACCCCGGAAACCCATCACTTGATCAATAAGGATTCTTTATCATTGATGCGCCCGGATGCTTTTTTGATCAATACCGGCAGAGGAGCGCTGATAGACGAGCATGCTCTAGCAGATGTTTTAAATCAAGAGCTGATTGCCGGTGCGGGTCTCGATGTACTGGAAGAAGAACCAGCCAGTAATGATACACCTCTTATTCATGCAAAAAATTGTACGATTACCCCCCATATTGCCTGGGCAACCCGTGAAGCGCGTGCCCGGCTTATCAATATTGCAACCGATAACGTAAAGTCGTTCCTAGAAGGAAATATTAAAAACAGGGTCAGTTGAGCCATAACTGCGAGTCATGTGCTCTCTTTACACATTTATCCATTTACAAGGCCAATACGATCTTTATTTGCAGGGGAATGGTTGGTGCGCCCGAGATGTTGAAGAAAATAGTGTCGCTAGTAGGGAGCAATAGCCGCAATCTATTCGATATGCATCATTTTTATCGGAGGTTCTTTCCATGAGTTTTAAAGAAATCGCCGGACGTCAAATAGAGGTAGACAGTGAAGGCTTTTTGACCGATCCAGAGCAATGGGATAAGCAAATTGCTGGTGTCATTGCCAAAGAGGAAGGAATTCCTGAACTCAAAGAGGATCACTGGCGGGTCATTGAATTTATGCGCAAGGATTATAAAGAAAATGATCAGATCCCTACCATACGGCGAATGAAAAAAGTGGGGGGGATCGATACTAAATTGATGTATCAACTGTTTCCCAAAGGACCTGCGAAAAAAGCCGCTCGTATTTCAGGATTATCCAAACCTCAGGGGTGTGTCTGATTCAGGCTAATAAGATTTTTTTGGGTTATCATACCCCAACTGGAGAATAGCTATGGCTGAAAATAGGATAGATAAAGTATCAATCATCATTTCCAAAGGCTCGCTTGATGGGGTTTATCCAGGCTTGATTATGGCCAACGGAGCTCGCATGGAGGGGATTGAGGCAGATCTCTTTTTTACATTTTTTGGGCTAGAAGCGATCATGAAAAAAAGGGCCGATAAACTTAAAGTGCCTACTGTAGGGAATCCGGCTATGCATATGCCCTCGATCATTGGAATGCTTCCCGGTATATCCGCTTTTGCTACCTCGATGATGAAAAAGGAAATGGACAAGATCGATATCCCACCTGTAAGCGAATTTATCGAGATGATCAAAGATGCAGGTGCTGACCTTTATGCATGCAAAGCCACTGTGGATATGTTCAAGCTTACCATGGATGATTTCTTGCCTCAAGTTGATGATATTATCAACGTTGGGTCTTTTTATGAAAAATCCGCAGGTGCTCAGATTATTTTTACATGACGGGTCTAAAGGCAGCCGGTGTATGCACCGGCTTCCTTTTGTATATCGTTTTATAATTCCGGTAGAGGACCCAAAACATCGCTGATTTGACGAACCTCTGTTTTCCCCCAGTTCAAGGCTTTAATTTTCGGCTTTATGGTTTTAACATCTCCAACTATTATAATGGTCAGATCTTCCCAGGGGATGGTTTCATTTGCACTTTTTACCCCCTCGTTTCTGGTTACAGAGAGGATATCCTGAATATAGGTGTTGAAATAATCCTTGGGCAGATCATATAAAACCCATTCTTCCAGCTCGGTCGCGATTTGAGAAATAGATTCATTTATAACTTGATTATTTTCATGAATATTCTTAATGTGATTCCGAGTCTCACATTAAGTTCCATTTAGCATGCAATACGTTTCTTTTAATCCGGATAAATGCAATCAATATAAAAAGTGCAATATTTTGGGATTGCAGATCATTTAAAAAAATGTTTACGGTTATTACTCTTTTGAATAGAATCAGCTAATACGGCTTTTATCCTTGACAAAAGTGCATAAAAGATTTACGGGTTGAAATCCGTCTCTCACTCTTAAAAGAGGACAAGATGATAAAATATTTTGCGTTGATGGTCATGATGATCGGGGCGCTTTTCGCTCAAGAAGAAAAGGCTCACAGCTCAACCCCTTTTAATTTACGCGTCGATATGATCAGAAATTCAGATCAACTCACTATCAATGGTTACCCTGCCTCTGCCCGATTGTCTGAGCTTGCTTCTATTGTCGAACCTTTTCAAGTACCTGAAATCCGTACCGCTTATCCTCGATTTTCATGGCAGATCAGGCAATCAGGAAGAAATTTTCAGCAAATGGGATATCAGATTCTTGTCGCAACAGACAAACAAAAACTTTTATCCCCCGAACCTGATATGTGGGATTCAGGAGTGATCAACTCTGTTGCCTCCATTTCTATTTCCTATAAAGGCAAAGCATTACAGCCCGATTCTGTCTATTTTTGGACTGTAAGGATATTGGGTGAAAAATGGAGCCCTTTCGCTTCTCCGGCAGGCATGAAAATGGCTGCTCAACTCGATAATCATACCAGTACCTATCCGTTGCAAAAGTCGCGAGTCTCACCCCAATCTATTTTACGGAGGGCAATAGATACACTCTTTGTAGATTTTGGTAAAGCAGCCTTTGCTCAACTGGAAATGACTCTGGAATGCGATCAACCTGAGACATTGACACTTGCATTGGGTGAAGTGGCCTCTGCTGGGCGTATCGATCAACAACCCGGTGGTTCGCGGCAGTACCGGGAGATCGATTTGCTCCTTATGCCGGGTCGACATTCCTATTTTATAAAGATTCCTCCGGATGATCGCAATACCCGAAAAAATGCCATTAAAATGGATCCTGCAATTGGTGAGGTTATGCCTTTTCGGTATTTGGAAATCCGGGGTTATGAAAAGCCTTTGAATAAACATGATCTTTCTCAAATCATGGTGCATTACCCGTTTGACGACAGCCAGTCCTCTTTTTGGTCCTCGAATAAAGTATTGAATGATGTTTGGGATCTCTGCAAGTACAGTATCAAAGCCACCAGTTTTTGTGGCCTCTATGTTGATGGCGATCGGGAGCGCATCCCATATGAAGCTGACGCATATATCAATCAGCTATCTCACTATGGTGTGGATGCTGAATATACCCTGGCCCGGGCCTCGCATGAATATCTGATCACACGTCCTACATGGCCTACTGAATGGATTTTACATTCGGTGTTGATGGCCTATAAAGATGCACTCTATAGTGGAGATTTGCGTTCTGTCGAGCGGTATTATCAGGATTTGCATGCAAAGACTCTTCTCGGTTTGGCCCGCGATGACGGGTTGATCAGCACACAAACCGGAAAGGTCACCCCGGATCTTCTTGCCTCTATTCATTTTGGTGGAACGTTAAGAGATATTGTAGATTGGCCTCATACCGGTATTTTGGGACTCGGGGAAGGTGAGGGGGGAGAGACAGATGGATATGTATTCAAACCCTATAATACAGTTGTCAATGCTTTTCATTATGGTGCTCTGCAGGCTATGGCAGAAATTGCTGCCTGGCTGGATAAAGATCAGGATCGGAATTTTTATCTCGAGGCCAGTAAAAAGGTTGAAAAAGCATTTAACCGGGCCTTTTTTGATCAGAACACAGGCACTTTTGTCGATGGTATCGGCACCCGTCACCATTCTCTGCACGCAAATTTCTTTGCCCTTCGTTTTGGGCTGGTTCCTGAACAACACATCGCTACGGTCGTCGATTTTGTCAAGCAACGCGGGATGAGGTGTAGTGTCTATGGCGCTCAACATCTTTTGGATGCTCTTTATTTGGCAGGTGAAGCACATTACGCCTTTGGCCTCATGACCGCAATGCATGACCGAAGTTGGGCCCACATGAGTTATGGATTGGGTTCAACGATTACCACAGAAGCCTGGGACAATAAATACAAGCCAAATCAGGACTGGAACCATGCCTGGGGAGCTGCACCCGCGAATATCATTCCTCGCAGACTCGTGGGGGTTCGTCCATTGCAACCCGGCTTTGAATCTCTGGTTATTCAACCACAACCCGGTCCCTTACAGCACTGTAAAGCCCGGATCCCTTCGATCAGAGGTCCCGTTTTCGTGCAATGGCACAATAGATCGAAAAAATTTGTCATCCACATAGAAACTCCTGCAAATACTCAATCCAGGATCATCCTGCCACATTGGGGTCAAAAAATAGCACGGTTATTGATGGATAACCGGCCTGTTGATTTCAAGGTTACAAAACAGGGCCTGGATCTTGGGAGTGTGGGGTCCGGAAAACGCGAATATGAGGTGATCTATCAGTCTGATTAATAGGGTTTATAATTTTTTGCAATATCATTCTTATACATTCATATCAACTATAATCTTAACTATTTATACAACACAGAAAGGTAAAGAGTTGTGAATTATCGAGCGATTTTTGTGGCTCTGGCCATGGGGTTGGCCTGGGCAAACAGAGGACATTTCGGTCATGAACATGGTGCAGCCTGGGCGGGTGCGATTGGTGGAGCGGCTATTTTGGCAATGTTTAACCGGAGGGATTGGCAAAGCCGTTTGCCCATTGTGGTGGCACTTGCTGCCCTGGGGTGGGCTGTCGGTGGAATGATGAGCTATGGCCGTATTGTAGGATACGGCAGAGCGGATGATTTTATAAATGTCTTTTATGGCTTTTCCATGCTGGCCGTCGTGGGCGGGTTATATGGCTTTATAGGTGGGGGATTTTTGGGTCTTGGACTGGAAACCACACGGGAAAAACGACCTCATTGGCCTTCACTGATTTCTGAAATGACTATTGGCGCCATCTTGTTTTGGTCTGTGTTGATTTTTCAGCTTGAATGGAACATGACTCCCCCACGTTCAGAGCTCTGGGCTGCATGCCTGGGTGCTTCTGTTGCCCTGGCCTGGTATTGTTGGAGAAATGGCTTTCATCGCTCGTTCACCGTGGCCATGACTTCTGCTCTCGGTGCGGGTTTCGGGTTTGCATTGGGCAACTTTTTTCAGGTCTGGGGCAATGTGAGCGGTCTTGCCTTTAACTGGTGGAATGTCATGGAGTTTACTCTCGGATCTTTGGGCGGGCTTGGAATGGTTTGGGGAATATCCTTACATTCATGGCCGCAGGCTGCAGAACCCAAAAAAGGAGCGATGAATTCGGGTTTGGTTTTTATCTTGCTTGTCATTCCGATAACGAATCTTATTCAGGCCTTTGATAGCGAGACCGTTGCAAAACTGGCTGCAGACTGTAGCTCTCCATCCGGCTGCGCAGCAGCCACCTTGATATCCGCATGGGGCTCTATCGCTATATTTGCGATCATTATTTGGCGATTTTGGCTGTCATCTGCATCGTTACCCAAAAAATCTGCATTGACCG
>CAYNUX010000161.1:0-8105 GCA_964400115.1 uncultured Cytophagia bacterium | reverse complement strand
GGCGGCTCTCGCTTTTTCCATAAACTCTGCATCTATGGATTTATAATTGACACTCAACACCTCCCAGGTTCCGCCAAAGACCTCAGCGCCGGGGATCTTGGAGAAAATCCATCCGGTCCGGATATCCGGAGCCAGAACTTTGACTTTTTCGATGGTGCTGCGATCGAACGAGGTGATCATGCATTGGTCGCTGAACTCGTTGTCGCGGATCACGGCAATGGTGCGTTCGGCAATGTCGGGCTCGAGACCGGATATCTTGATTTCGATATTCAGTTTCATCTTGTCACGCACCAGATCCATGACTTCATCCAGGGTGGGTACCGGTTCGGGAGCATACGCTTTGTCGAACCAGGACCCTGCGTCAAGCGTTTTGATTTCCTCCAGCGTTTTTTCGACCACCAATCCATTACCATCTGTGGTTCTGTGCAGGGAATCATCATGCATGAGCACCACACGACCGTCTTTGGTCAGGTGCACATCGATCTCGGTCATGGTGGCGCCCAGTTGCATGGCTTTACGAACCGCGGCCAGGGTATTTTCCGGTGCCAGCCCGGATGCCCCGCGATGTCCTGAAACGATGGGGAGTTTATGTGCCTGACTGTCAAATAAAAATCCATTCATAACCACAATCCCCACAAGGAACAAAAACAAACAGCAAGTTAATCTTTTCATTTTCTTAGCCTACACTCTTATTTTCTCTCTGCGTTCCTCCGCGTTCTTTGTGGCTCTGCGTTCAAACATTTCGCCTTTTACGTTCCTGCATTTGGTCATTTAGCGCCTGCTCTTCTCTGCATAACCCTGCGGTTCCGGATTGAGGCTCTTGAGTTTCAGAGGCCAATCAACAGCCAGGGCAATGAGCAATCCGGCGATATAGGCAATAAAGTCACGCACATCCCAACTGGTGCCAAAAACATGCACCACCGGCCCCTCGAGATTCCATGACACTGGGATTCCGGAGAGTTGATAGAGTTCAACAGCCGTGGCAAAAAGGAATACGGCCAACCATTTCACGAGCGGATGCCAGTTGGGTTTTACAACGGATAGCGCGAAATAGAGGCTGGCCACAATGCCGACATCACCCAGATACCAGGCTGAAAATTGCATGCCCGGTCCCCGGTATAGTTTGGACGCGATGGCAAAGCCCATAAACAGAGCACAAAAAACCAAAGCCTGAACGCGATAGGATCCTTTCATGCCGTTTCGCCACTCCACTGGAGAATCTTTTCCGTGTGCAACTCGAGATCACGCTCTGCAAATGGCTCCATGGGATACCCCAGTGTGATAATCGCTTCCACTTTTAATTTACGATCGAGACAAAGCAGGTTCAGCACCATTTCCTCTGCGGAGGTATCGTCATGTTTGCGTTTGCGGATCTGAACCCAGCAGCTGCCCAATCCCAGAGACTGGGCAGTCAGTTGCAAAACGGTTGCAGCAATACTGCAATCTTCGACCCAGACATCGCAGCGTTCGGGATCCGCACAAATCACCACAGCCTGGGCCGCATCTTTAATAAATGAAGCACCATGTGGTTTGCACGCAGACAGTTTTTCCAGTGTCGGTTTGTCGGATACAAACACAAACATCCAGGGCCTGCGATTGCGGGATGTGGGAGACCTCAACAGAGCTTCCTGCAACAAATTTATCTTTTCGGGTTCTATCTCCCGGTCCAGGTATTTGCGAACGCTGATGCGTTGTCTCATTAATTCAATCATGTCACGCCATTATTTTTTTCAAATTCTTTAAACAGATCTCTACGCCTTTGAGGGGGGGCACCACATCTTTTTCTTCCTCGATGATGATCCACTCGGTTCCGGCAGAGGTGCGACATACCTTGAGAACCTCTTTCCAGGGTACCTCATCCTCCCCGATCAGGGCTTTGGGATTGCTTTCCGAATAGGCCTTGAAATGCACGGTGGTCGCACGGCCGGGAAATTTTTTCAAGATTGCCAGGGGATCACCGCCGCCTTTCATGCAATTTCCGGTATCGATTTGCATGACCACACTCTTGTCGGTATTGGAGAATAAAATATCCCAGGGTTCATGACCCTCGATAGGCTTGAATTCGAAATCGTGGTTGTGATATCCCACGACCATGCCGTGTGGTTCGAGCTTTTTTGCCAGGCCATTGAACAATTCCGCCATTTTTTTCCAGTCCTCGATGGTTTGCCGTTTTTCTTCCGGCAGCGAGGGAATAATCAGGTATTTATTGCCAATGATCTTGTTATATTGAACTGTTTTTTCAAACTCGTCGCCTTCCAGGGCGGTCAATTGAGTATGACTACCACAGCATTGCAGTCCGAGCTCATCGAGCAGGGATCGCATTTTTTTGGCCGGTATGTCGTAAAACCCGGCAAATTCAACGCCCTGGTACCCCATGTCAGCGACTTTTTTCAGGGTTCCGCTAAAGTCTTTTTCACACTCTTTACGTACCGAATAGAGTTGCAAGCCGACGGGCAGGTCATTGGCTGCTCTGGCAGGGGTGCTCTGCAGCCAATAAGCCAGTGCACCTCCCACAATCATACCGGTACCAGCGGATAAAAACGATCGTCGTGAAAATATTTCGCTCATGTACTCTCTCCTTGCAAAATTTCAGGGTTTGATTAGGATAATGAATTTCTTTATTTGATATAATGCCGCAACACAACCATATCAGCCCCATCATAGCGTTTATGATGTTGCATAGAAACAGGGATAAAATCAAGATCAAGCATTAATAAAAGCATAATCTTATTATCGGCAAAGACATTGACATCGACACAAGAGAAAGAATTTTTGCGGGCTTGTTCGATCATATGCTTACAAAGCGCCCGTCCTATCCCCTGACCGCGATGTTCCGGCCGCACAGCCAGTCCGTAAATTTCAAATCCGGCCAGCAAATCTTTGCGCGTCAGACCGATCCCCTGCAAATCCTCTTGCGCGTCGACAAAGCCATAGTATTCGATTCCGAAACGCTGATGATCGTTGAGCCAGGCATCCATCTGTTGCTCTGTAAAAACAATACCGGTAAAACTCAAATACTGGCGTGATTCGGCATGATTCCAGATATCCAAAAACGTTTCTTTAAATTGGACAAAGTCATATGGATCGGTTTGCGGATAAAGCGAACGTATCATATATCGGGCTTTCAGGAACTTTTTGTCAAACGTTTCAGTTTGTAGAGTTGATCATCGTTACCCAGGGCCAGAATGATATCACCCTTTTCCAGTATGGTAGCACCGGGCGGATTGATAATCATCTGGTCATCCGTTTTTTCTATACCCAACACCAAAGCCCCGCCTGTGTCGTGCTTGATTCTTTTCTTCAGCTGTATCGATGACGATGAACGATTCGCCTGCGGTAAACAGACTCTCGCAAACCTCACGGCCGATTTTGCCATATCCACAAACAATAATGTGATTTTTTAAGGCTGTAATTTCTTTGACCATGCGACGACCCCTGAAAATATCCATCATCTTGCCTTCGACCAACAGAGCGACAATCGTACCGATGGAATAACTGGCAGTACCGATCCCCATGAATATCATTATAATGGTAAAGACCCGGCCCTGTTTGGAAAGCTGCGCGACTTTATGAAAACCGACAGTGGCAATCGTGATGACGGTCATGTAAAACGAATCAAAAGGGTTCCACCCCTCCAATACTGTATACCCGACCGTCCCGATGACGAGCACGCCAACGATGAGCAAGGCCGCCGCGGTGACGGGTTTTTGGGTTTCGCGCCAAAACAGGGTTGAAGCGTGATATTGATGCAGAGTACTCGGCTGATTCATAGGGTTCACCTGGGCATATTAAAAATATAGCGAACCAAGTGAACATTCTCAATCTTTTTATTCACCCAATCGCCCAAAAAGATGCCACTCGGGCACCTTATTCATACTCGTTCCAGCTTTTTATTTGCAGATCCGAAAGTGTCTTACGGGAAATCGACTCGACGAACCGCCGTGCCAGCTGCATATTGGTAAACAATGGGATGGCAAAATCGACTGCCTTGCGCCGGATGATATAATCGTTGGTCAACTCTTCTTCCTGATAATTCTTGGGAATATTGATGACCAGATCGATCCTTTTCTCTTGTATATAATCGAGCACATTAGGGGGTTGTTTGGTGAGCGGCCAGTGCAACTCGGTAACCTCGATGTCATTATCCCTCATAAAACGAGCGGTTCCCCCTGTGGCATAGAATTTAACCCCCAGTTCCTGCAGTCGCCGGGAACTGGTGAGAAACTCTGCTTTGCTTTCAATGGGGCCCGTGGACAATAGCACGCTCCTGATCGGGATGCGGTAACCGACACTGATCAGTGATTTCAGGAATGCTTCCTCAAAATCATCTCCGATACAGGCCACCTCACCAGTGGACGCCATTTCGACACCCACGGTAGGATCCGCACCGATGAGCCGGGTAAAGGAAAACTGCGGCGCCTTGACGCCCACATATTCGAGATCGAATGCCGACCGGTCGATACGTGGCACGTGATGCCCCATGATGACTCGCGTGGCAAGGTCAATGAAATTCATTTTGAATATTTTAGAGACAAACGGAAAACTGCGCGATGCTCTCAGATTACACTCGATCACCTTGACATCGTTTTCTTTGGCCACGAACTGGATGTTGAATGGTCCATTGATCTTGAGGGTTCGTGCAATTTGTCGTGAAATCTTTTTGATACGCCGGGTGGTTTCCAGGAATGTGCGCTGTGGTGGTAGAACCATCGTGGCATCGCCGGAATGAACACCGGCATTCTCCACATGCTCGCTGATGGCATAAATCAGCAGCTCACCTTTTTGCGCCACTGCATCGAATTCGATCTCTTTGGCATTTTCGATAAACTTGCTGATCACCACCGGATGATCTGCGGAAATATCCGTGGCTTTGTTGAGAAATTTTTCCAGTTCCTGATCTGTAGACGCCACACTCATGGCTGCGCCACTCAGCACATACGAAGGTCGCACCAGCACCGGATAACCTTTGTCATGGGCGAATTTTTTGGCTTCAGGAATAGAGGTCAGCTCGTTCCATTCCGGCTGGTCGATCTGGAGCTCGTCAAGCAACTTTGAAAATTTATGCCGGTCCTCGGCATTGTCGATACTCAGGGCACTGGTTCCCAGCACCTGAACACCGGCATTATGCAATTTCAGGGCCAGGTTATTGGGAATCTGGCCGCCCATGGAGATGATCACGCCGATGGGCTTTTCCTTGTCCACGATTTCAAAGACTGACTCGAAAGAGAGTTCGTCGAAATAGAGCTTGTCACATTCGTCGTAATCGGTGCTCACGGTCTCGGGATTATAGTTGACCATGATGGTAGTATAGTCGAGCTGCTTGAGAGTCTTGACCGAATTGACGCAGCACCAATCAAATTCCACCGAGCTGCCGATGCGATAGGCACCGCTGCCCAACACCATCACCGAATTGCGTTCCAGATATGCAACATCGTCTTCCTGACCATTGTAGGTCAAATAGAGATAATTGGTCTGTGCGGGGTATTCCGCAGCCAGAGTATCAATCTGCTTGACCACCGGATGTAATCCGTAATTACGCCGCAACTCCATGGCTTTGTCCTCACTGATGCCCAGACAACGGCCGATCTGCTTGTCAGAGAACCCGTGTTGTTTGGCCTCCTGAAGCAAATCCTGTGGACAGCGTTGTTCGCCCACGTGTTTGAGTTGTTCTTCGATAGCAACAATATTGCGAATCTTGTAAAGAAACCAGGGATCGATCTGAGAGAGATCATGAATTTCGTCGATGTTCATCCCGACTTTTAAAGCTTCTGGCACAGCAAAGACGCGCAAGTCTGTGGGTTCTGACAGCTCTAGTTTGAGATCACCGAGTTCGAGAGACCGGTTAGCCACGAGTCCTTCGGCTCCGATCTCGAGCATACGCAACCCTTTTTGCAGGGCTTCTTCAAATTTGCGTCCAATGGCCATGATCTCGCCCACGGATTTCATGCCCGAGCCGATGCGGTTGGAGACTTGTTTGAATTTCTTTAAATCCCATCGTGGGATCTTGACCACGATATAATCAAGGGCCGGTTCGAAACAGGCCTGGGTAACCTTGGTGATGGAATTCTGCAGATCAATAAGACTGTATCCCAGCGCCAGCTTGGCTGCTACGGCAGCCAGGGGATACCCTGTTGCCTTGGAGGCCAGAGCAGAGCTTCGCGACAAGCGGGCATTGATCTCGATGACCCGGTAATCCTCTGACTTGGAATCCAGTGCATATTGGATGTTACATTCGCCCACGATACCCAGATGGCGCACCGTACGAATGGCGATTTCGCGCAGCTTGTGATATTCGGTGTTGCTCAGGGTCTGACTGGGCGCCACCACAATGCTCTCGCCGGTGTGAATGCCCATGGGATCGAAATTTTCCATATTACAAACGGACAGGCAATTGTCATATTGATCGCGCACGATTTCATACTCGACCTCTTTCCAACCGTACAGATACTCTTCAACGAGGATCTGCTCGGCATAGGAGAGCGCTTTGCTGGCGAGATCATTGACCTCTGTTGCATTCCGGCACAATCCCGAGCCTAACCCGCCCAATGCAAAGGCGATGCGGATCATCACAGGATAGCCGATTTCATCGGCGCGTTTGAGCGCATCAGTGACACTGGTGACGGCATGACTGCGCGGAGTCTTGACGTCGATCTGGCACAGTTTGGAAACAAATAGCTCGCGGTCTTCGGTATTCAGGATGCTTTCGACCTGCGTGCCCAGTACATTAACCCCATAGCGGCTCAAGATGCCCTGGCGTTCCAGTTCCACCCCGCAATTAAGGGCGGTCTGGCCGCCAAATCCGAGCAGGATACCGTCTGGCTTTTCTTTTTTAATCACCTGTTCCACAAAATAGGGCGTCACAGGCAGAAAATAGACCTCGTCTGCCAGATGATCAGAAGTCTGTATCGTGGCGATATTGGGATTGACGAGGACGGTCTTGACGCCCTCTTCTTTCAGTGCTTTGATGGCTTGACTGCCGGAATAATCAAACTCTCCGGCTTCGCCGATCTTGAGCGCCGAACTTCCCAATATAATAATCTTGGAGGGTTTATTGATCATGATAAGAGCCTCTTGAAATCTTGAAACAGAATTTGCGTATCCACCGGACCCGGAGTAGCTTCCGGATGAAACTGTACACTCATATAGGGCCGCGATACATGCCGGATACCTTCATTGGTACCATCATTGGCATTACGGAACCAGGGCTCCCATCCTTCCGGGAGTGTCCGGCCGTCAACAGCAAAACCATGATTCTGAGAAGTGATATAACAACGCTTGGTTCCTTCCTCTACACAAGGCTGATTTTGACTGCGGTGACCGAATTTGAGTTTATAGGTATCGGCTCCGGCAGCTAACGCCAGAATCTGATTGCCCATGCACACTCCGAAAATAGGCACATTGCTGTCCAGTGCCTTGCGCACATTGGAAATAGTAGCCTTGCACATCTTTGGGTCACCTGGACCATTCGAGATCATGAGACCATCAAAATCGTCCTGGGTAAAATCGTGATCCCACGGTACACGCCGTACCTTGAGGCCCAGATCCAGCAAGCTACGGATGATATTGTTTTTGGTTCCGCAATCCACCAGCACCACAGTGCGGTCGCCTTTGCCATATTCCACCGGCTCTTTGATACTGGTTTTTTCCACCAGATTGACCTTGTTGGGATCCACGAATTGCAAAGTATCGTTAAAAAAAATGATGCGTCCCAACATCGAGCCTTCCTCGCGCAATCTCTTGGTCACCATGCGGGTATCGATGCCATAGAGCGCTGGCACCCCGGATTCGCTCAGCCATTGACCCAGACTCTGTACCGCATTCCAGTGGCTATAATCAAACGAATATTCCGAGACGATCAAACCGCTGATATGCATACGATCGGATTCGAACCATTTGTGCAGATTGTTCTTCATCTCCGGGGCAGGCACACCATAATTGCCCACCAGAGGATACGTCAAGACGAGAATCTGACCGTGATAGGACGGATCGGTCAGGCTTTCGGGATATCCCATCATGCTGGTATTGAACACCACCTCGCCAGCAATAGACTGTTGAGCGCCGAACGAAAAACCATGAAAAACAGATCCGTCTTCCAACTCGAGACG
>CAYNUX010000160.1:0-8279 GCA_964400115.1 uncultured Cytophagia bacterium | reverse complement strand
TTCCCTGCTATTATACTTGCGAATTTCTATTAAATCAATTAAATTTTATCACTATAAAAAACCTCAAGCAAACGTATCACTATCATGATCCTTACCTTGACCACTAAATCATTTCTTGCTTTTATCATGATCAAAATTTGCAGGGGCAATCCATGTCAATTCTAAACCGATGTATCGTCTTCTTTATGCCTTTGGTCCCCAAACCCATTGTGCGACTGGTTTCAAAACGCTATGTTGCAGGCTCTTCTCTTAACGATGCAATCAAAACCGTCAGATCTCTGAACAACCAGGGAATGTGTGCAACCATGGATCTTTTAGGTGAAAGCGCCCAGGATAAAGAATCGTGCACCATGGCAGTAAGTGAGTATTTTGATGTTCTTGAAGCAATCAAGCAAAAAAAACTGGATTGCAACATCTCGATCAAACTCACACAACTCGGATTGCTGATCGACTCTGATCTCTGTTATGAAAATGTCTCAAAAATCGTGGCCAAAGCCGTCTCGACCAATAATTTTGTTCGCGTCGACATGGAGGACTCTGGCGTCACGGACAAAACCATTAATCTGTTTATGAAACTAAAAAAAGAGTATGACAATGTAGGCATTGTCGTTCAAGCCTATATGCGCCAAAGTCTCTCTGATGTCAAAAAACTCGCGTCCGTCAAATCCAATTTTCGCCTCTGCAAAGGGATCTATGATGAACCCAGAAATATCGCATATAAAGACCCTCAAATCGTCAATGATAATTTTGCCTATCTCATCCGCCTGGCACTCGAATCAGGCAGTTATGTCGGCATTGCAACGCATGATGAAAAAATTGTTTGGCAGGGTCTGAAACTGGTAGACGAACTCGATCTCGAACGGAACCAATATGAATTCCAGATGTTATTGGGAGTGGATCCTGAACTTCGTTCGATTTTGGTCAAAGACAATCATCGTTTACGAGTTTACGTCCCCTATGGAAAAGAATGGTATGCCTATAGTATGCGAAGATTAAAAGAGAATCCCAAAATAGCAATTTATATTATCAAAGCATTGTTTGGATTAAGATAAAATACGCAATGATTGGGACGATTATGTCAAATGTAAAAGCAGAAATTCTAAAACTTGTTGAAGAAATTAATTACCACAATTATCGTTACTATATTCTCGATGACCCGGTCATCTCGGATGCTGAATATGACCGAAAAATGCGACGCCTTCAAGAACTGGAAAAGCAGCATCCAGAGTTCAAATCTCAAGATTCACCGACTCTGAGAGTAGGCGCACCTCCTCAAAAGGTTTTTTCCACAGTGGAACACGCCGTCCCTATGCTCAGCCTCGACAATGCACTCGACAAAAAGGAGGTTATTGCCTTTGACGAACGCATTAAAAGAGCTCTGGGAAAATCACAAAAAATGGAATATTGTTGTGAAGTAAAACTGGATGGTCTGGCTATCGAGCTCACTTATATCAATGGCTATTTAGAAACAGGCTCTACAAGAGGCGATGGAACCACTGGGGAAGACGTTACGCCCAACATAAAGACCATTCCGGTCATTCCTTTAAAACTACAAGGGCATACACTCCCTGAAAGAGTGGATATCCGGGGTGAGGTAATCATGCAAATCCCAGATTTTAAAGAGTTAAACCGGCAAAGAACTGAACAAGGAGAGTCCCCTTTTGCTAACCCGCGCAATGCGGCCGCAGGCAGCTTGCGCCAGCTGGACTCCCGAGTAACCGCGCAACGAGCGTTGACATTCTTTCCTTACGGCTATGGAGTATTATCTGAATCCCTGGGTAACACCCATTTTGCGACTTTGGAGCGATTCAAAGAGTATGGATTTAAAATCAACTCTCTTATACGAGTTCTCGATAGTATTGAGCAAGTTATCGATTACCATAGCGAAATGATAGAGCTCCGCCATGAGCTCGATTATGAAATTGATGGTATCGTAGTCAAAATCAATGACCTCGCATGGCAGAAGGAGCTCGGTATCCGTTCCAGAAGCCCAAGGTGGGCGATTGCATATAAATTTCCTGCACAGCAGGAAACCACTCGAATAAAAGATATCATCGCTCAGGTGGGTCGCACAGGGACGCTCACGCCGGTCGCGATTTTAGAGCCTGTGAATGTAGGAGGGGTGACGGTGTCTCGCGCAACACTGCATAACCAGGATGAGATGGAACGTCTGGATGTGAAAATCGGCGACAGGGTGATCATCCAACGAGCCGGAGATGTAATTCCACAAGTCGTTAAAGTTATCATGGACCAGCGTGAGGGCACGGAAAAATCCTTTCATTTTCCCAAGTACTGTCCGGTATGTGGAAAACAAGTTAAAAAAATTCAGGGCCAAGTCGCCATTAGATGTGTTAATCTCTCTTGTCCGGCTCAGGTAAAAGAACGAATCAAGCATTTTGCATCCAAAAGAGCTATGGACATCGATGGTCTGGGGGACAAGCTCATCGACCAGTTTGTGGATAATGGCCTGATCAATGATGTCGCAGATCTCTATAAATTGCAAAAAAATGACCTCCTGCAGCTGGGAAGAATGGCCGACAAATCAGCAGAAAACATTCTCGCTGCACTTCAAGAGAGCAGACATCGCACCGAAGATCGATTGCTTTACGCACTCGGATTAAGGTTTGTTGGGGAACATGTTGCCAGAGTATTGTTAAAGGCATTTCCCTCTATCGAAAATTTGTCCAGGACAACCCGGGAAGAGTTGATAGCGATCAAAGAAATTGGGCCTCAGGTCGCGGATAGTGTTGTCTCGTTTTTTGAACAACCAGAAAATATAAAGCTCTTGCATCGATTAAGGACATATGGTGTTCAAACCGAGCAACTGAGTGCTCCGTCGGATTCCGAGTTTTCAGGAAAAACCTTTGTGTTTACAGGAACATTGGAACAATTGTCCCGTAAAGAGGCTCAAGATATCGTGGAACGATTGGGGGCAAGAGCCACATCTTCGGTGAGCAAAATTACCGATTATGTCGTTGTTGGGACAAACGCGGGGAGCAAAGCGACAAAAGCTCAGGAACTGGGCCTAGAAATATGGACTGAAAATGACTTTTTGGAACGAACACAGCAATCATAGACCAGGATCTAAGACTATGCAACAAAACGAGATATTAAAATCATTGATTATCGGCTTTTTTATAATTTTTTTAAGCAATTTTAGCGGATGTGGAGGTAATCGCAATCAAAGCAACCTCTCGTTTATCACCATTGATGAAGAGATGGCACTAGGAGAAGAACTCACTACACAAATCCTGCAATCATTACCCGTCCTGCGCAATCAGGAAATCAATGATTTTTTTAACCGGCTATGTCAGCAGATCAGAGTTGCATCTGATTGGGAGGGTATGACTTATAAACTATATATCGTGAATCAGCCCGATATTAATCACTTTTCATTGCCTGGTGGATCGATTTTTATTTTCAGAGGTGTCATTGAAGATGCTGAAACAGTCAGTGAAATCGCAGCGGTCATTGCACATGAAGTCGCACATATTGCTAACCGTGATGGGGTTGAGCGCGTAGGGACAAAGTATGGTTATGCCTTTGCTGCCCAGCGAGTTCTGGGAACATTTCCCGAAATCGCTAAACAGATCGTACGCAATCTTTATTCACCGGAAGGCACTATACTTGATTATCCCAAAGACTCGGAACTTGCTGCCGATGAAACAGCTGTGAAATATGCGTGGCGAGCTAATTTTGAACCTTCCGTTTATATAAAGTATCTCGAAAGAGTAAGAGATATGACCCAGTCAAAAGACGACCTGGTCGCTTTACTTGCCCTCACCCATCCTTCACCAACGGATCGTATCAAGCGTGTGCGGTCTGAACTCGACAAAATTCCATCTAAAACCTCATTGATTGAAAATGTACCTATCTATGACGAAATGAGAAAAAAACTGGCAAGAATTCCCATGTAATGCTAACGTAATTAGCAAACCCGGGATCATTGAATGATCCCGGGTCATATTATTTGATGCAAGTCAACCGCCGGGTAAAATTATATTCACTGGTCTTTAAAGTGTAGATATAAATACCGGCAGGCACGACACGCCCCAGATTATCACGTCCGTCCCATTCAACCTGAAAAACTCCGGGCTGCATGGTCTGCTGAACGAGATGACGCACAGTTTGTCCTTGTAAATTATAGATCACAAGGGACACTTTGTCACGCTTTTCGATCCCAAATCTCATCATTGTTGAAGGATTGAACGGATTGGGATAGTTTTGCGCGAGAAAAAATTCATGCGGTGATGTGTCAAACTGAATGATGCGGGTAACGAGAAAGGTACTATTTACAACGGTGAATTCAAGCGGATTGTTATTCACATCCAGCAACTGGACGTTTTCAAGCAGTAATTCAACAGTTTGATTGATCCCGGCCTGGTCGGAAACACGATAATGAATGCCGAGAATTTTTCCGTTTCCAGGGGCTATGGAAGAATCTGCATTCATGGCAAATGCCAGCACAGAAAGTGCGCCATCCACCTCATTGGCAGCGATTTGAAATGCACTCGTGCGCTCTGTTTTGTGCAAATCACCCGCCACTTGCAAGACATCAGGACTATCGTGTAAATTGAATTGTATAGCACGTACAGGAACTTGATTGTCAAGTGACAACTCGACAACACTACTGTCACTGCCGATCTTACCACTGCTTTGGTTGACAATGATTGTATTTGTATGAGCAAGGGAAAAACACCCTAAACAAAGTAAGTAAATGTAAAATCGTTTCATACCTTATCACCTGAATTTAATAGGGCTGCAAAACTGATTTTGCAGCCCCGGATACCATTATGGATTCGGATAAGCTAGCTCGTATACTTCAAGCAGATCGAATATATCAATATCACCATCATTGTCCATATCACCACTAAGAATAAAAGGTGCAGGATCAACGGATCCGAGGACTACCTCGGCCATTTTGTCGATATCAGCGTCATCTACTGTATCAAAGGGTTCTACAAGATCACCTGCTTTGACATAATAGAAATGACCGCTTGTCAAACGTGGAATGATCTCTTGCGAGTTGGCATCACTGATCAAGACCTCTGACAAATAGAGCTCAGACGCTTTGTTGATCATTTCCGGCCCCACACCGGAAAGGTCATAAAAAATTTCCAATATAGGCCCGTCACCAGCTTGTATAACACCCGATAGAGCAACAATCGCGACGCGCACCGTGCTTCCTGATTTCCGGGCGCGCATGGTAAAATTTTTAGCGCGTCCTGTGGTATTGATCTTGAGCAACGGTGGATCGACCGAGTTATCGATAATAGGCACATCCAGGATATTTTTATCATCTGTAACACTAAACATCACGGCTCTTACATTGGTCTTATTTGACATTCCGACCCGGACAATATTCTTTTCCGGCCCGGTTCCCGGTTCGCCACTGGCATTTTGAACATACAGATGAACAAGAGCAGATATGGAAAACGCCTCATCACTTTCGTCAGAAAAAATTTGATCCAGAACGAGTTTTTCGATGATAATCTTCATATTTTCAGAATAGAGATTCGTGGGAACCGTCCAGTTAAAATAGCCCAAATCCGCAGGCACAGACCCCTGGATCAGGTATCGAGTAACTCCGTTGTCCGGCGTATAATAAATATCGACAAAATCGATTTGACCGGATTTTTGCCAGGTGATCGTACGCTGAGTACCGATAATCCAATTTTCACCACCATTAGGACTGGTAACCGTAATCGTCGGCGCTGTCTGTTCGATCTGAAAATCGGCATCACTTACATCAAACGGAATATCGCTTCCATTTGCCACAATTTTGATTCGACCATTTTCATGTGTTTCATCGGGTACTGCCCAGTCGTATGATCCGGAATTGGCGATATTTTCAACTATGGGAGTCCAGCTGGCACCAGAATCGTAGGATATCAAGACATCCACATTTCCAGAAAAATCGTAATTATTCCACGTTATGGTTTGGGAGGTACCGCCCATAAATGTTTCACCCCCATTGGGGAATGTGAGCTGTACAAGAGGTGCACGGATACTGAACTTGTCCACATCATTGGCCACGTTTCCATAAAGCACTACACCGCCGTAGACCTTGCTGGTATTGCCTTGGGTTTTATTCGGATCGGAAACCCGGCCATCAAACACATAATCGGCGGTGCCATCTTTTTTGATATACAAATCAAAATGATGCCCATCAGCGTCAGTTGACGGAATGACCTTGAGAGCATCACCGGGGGCGGGAGCTGCCACCTGGGGCGAATTATTCATGGCCATATCGCTCCCGAGAATACCTCCGACGATGGGATACAGTTTAATGGTGGCATATCGACGAACGACTGCATATCCATTTGCGGTTTCCGATGGAGCATCCAGCAGGGCAGCGACACCCCCGGCATTGACACCGGCAATATCATTACTTCCCTGGGCCCACTGTAAAGAGATCTCGAGTGGATTCGCTGCAGCAACAAAGGTAGCCAAAAAGTTCCATCCGGTCGTATCGGATGTATTGACCAAATTCCCGGATTGAATAGCATATTGGGACTGTGCTACCCAGTTGCTACCCAAATCGGTCCGGTTAAAATCGTCTGTCAAGCCCTGAGCCGAACCCAGCGAGGCAAGGCAGAACGTAAACAGCATTATGAGTAAAAGTTTGGATTTCATATCAATTCCCTTCAAATTTATCGTTCTGCACATCTATTTCATGACAGCCAGTTTTTGTGTCAAAGAGAGATCCCCGGCTTCAAGGGTGTAAAAATACACACCGGAAGAAATATACCGACCACTTTGATCGCGGCCATCCCACTTTACATTATATTGCCCGGCATTACGTTGACGATCTTCGAGTACCCGTACCAATTGCCCTTTCATATTATAAATCGCCAGACGAACATGAACGGTTTTGCCCTCCAGGGCAGGCACATCATAAGATATGGTCGTGGACATGTTAAAGGGGTTGGGGCTGTTTTGGTACAACGTGAACGACTCGGGAATTCTGGATGCAATTTTGGCTTGACCATAAAAGGTCTCAACAGGCAGGGCACTAGCCCCTCCGGCAACAGCCTTGGACAGAAAAATATCTTCTCCTTGATCAAGCTGCGACGTAACACTTACCGGAAGATCAAGAATACGATGTTGTCCCATGGGAATGGGATTGCCATCGACCGCAGCCAACAACAGGGTAAATTTTTCACCGACTTGCTGTCCCTGGACATAAAGCCCCGGCATCGCCAATGCTGATTGCAAATCACCCAATTGGATCTTTCCGGAACTCACATTAAACCAGAGTTGCAAGCCATAAATCGGGACCGATGTCGATAGATCGACGGATACCTGAGTAGAGCCGACAAAATTTTTGGGTAGCGAGGAAAACTCTACTTTCGCAGAACCCATCGAAGGTCTGGATGGTGATGACATGACAGCAACGGGTTTGGGAAGAGCCACAGCTTCTTCCAAGGCAATATCGATGGCATCCATAATATCCACGATATCAATATCTCCATCTCCATCAAGATCACCGGCCCAGATTTCGTACGAGTTTGGAAGGGGCTGTCGATTAAGAACAATATCGATCATGCGCAACACATCGAATAAATCTATACCCGTACCATCTTCGGTGAGTACATTCCCTTTTGCGCCAATCCAAAAACTTCCGTTTCGCAAGGTGACTGACTCGGGAGTGAGATCTGAATTTACAACAGTTACACTGTCGATCTGTAACTGAGTTTTGGTTCCCAGCGTTGCCTCAGAGCTAACGCTCACAATGAGATTGGCAACGGTACCGGAACCTATGGTAATATCTTTGTTGCTGTTTGTTTGATAGGGAATCAGTAACACCTTTGTTCCCCCATCAGCTGCATCGGCCTTGTACGCCTTGAAATTGGTGGTCCGGCTTGCTGTAAACATGTCTGTCACCGAGACAGACTCTGGATTATCTTTTAATTTGAGGATAATTCCCCGAACCGTTTTAGAATTCGTTAATCTGACTTCAAGGCTGTGTCCTCCGGTACCCGGCATGCCGCTTCCCGAGGTCACAGACAGGGTATCTGTTGTGCCAGCCAGGGTCAACGCAGGTATGACCAGTAGGACCATCAAGCCCATTATCAGAGTCACACAAAGAACATTTAGAGATTTCATTATTCCCTCCAAAATGGGTGCATAGATTTAGTGTATCTCATTGAGACGTTAATTCACCACGAGACAATACATCCGGTGCGATAAAGAAATTGCCACCTCCTTTCTTTACAACGCACGGTTCCTTTTCCTATATTTTTCAATACTTTGATGCTTTACAATGGTGTGGAGTC
>CAYNUX010000159.1:0-8289 GCA_964400115.1 uncultured Cytophagia bacterium | reverse complement strand
TTTCTGGCGAATCGACTGGATCACGGCCAGATGCACTTCGGCAACAATGTCATGGATTCTGTCTTTGTCTGCCTGTACACAGGATTCAATCTTGCGGCGAATGACATAATCGAATTGCCGCAAAAGCTCGCTTTCAGCCTGCGAGTCGCCTCTGTATATCCGTTCAAGCAGCTGTCGTTCACTGGTTTCCATACTTGTAAAGTAAAAAATTTCTGTCATTTTTTCAATCAGAACCTTTTTATGACAGAAAAAAAAGCCAAAATTGTCAATATTTTATCTTTAAATCATAATAAAGGTTAGGATTATTCACGTTTGTCCGACTTTGACATAGTCAACTATACACAAAAGAGGAGAAGAGTCATGAAAATGATGAGCTTTTGGAGAGTTTTGATTCTTGGATTTGTCCTCACCGCTCCTATCTATGCTCAAAAGAATTTTGAATATAGCATAGACACCACGCTTGTAGCAGATCCTGCGCGTATACCGGATGGACAACAGAAATTTCTCGATGTAGGGGTCATTGTCAATCCTGATGGGGATCGGGAACAGTTTGTCGAGGGTGAGGTGGTTCTGCAATCCGACAAGCCAGGCTATGTGAAACAATTTGCCGACATCTGGAAAGGGAGAATACTGGAAGATGATACCCTGCCACAAGCGAACCCCAAACTCGTGCCTAAAATACGTGATATCCCGTTAACCAATGGTTTCTTTCGCGTGGGTGTGAATGTCGATCGAATGAGCACTAAGGAAATCCCCGGTCTGGCCAAGCAAGCCGGATTGCATGGCAAATATACGTTTTCATCGGAAAATGTATTAAAGTTATTCGGTCTGTATCTCAAGGAAGCGGTGAATGGCAATAAATTTATCACGCTGAATACAGTGTTTCGTGCTCATCAGTGCACTATTACATCCACACACGAGCATCCTCTTGTACCCAGTGCTCCTGATCCTTCTTTATGGAATGAGGGATTCAATGATGCCTATTCATTTGGATGGACGAGTGATGCGGATATGCAACTGATCGAAGCCTGGGATTTAATCGATCTATTGGGAGCAACGGTAGGACGTCGAACGCTGTGTGTCCTCGATCGCAGTTTTGACATTAACCAAGATTTTACAGGGTGTATCGAATACGATTTCA
The DNA here is from genome assembly GCA_964400115.1 of uncultured Cytophagia bacterium. Classification (GTDB taxonomy): domain Bacteria; phylum Zhuqueibacterota; class Zhuqueibacteria; order Residuimicrobiales; family Oceaniaggregativiventaceae; genus Oceaniaggregativivens. Next base: position 7,148 of record CAYNUX010000159.1, on the reverse strand, counting down.
TAGATAATGATCATCATGCCACCAGCGGGGGAGATTATCATGGACTCGGCAGCTTGAGCATGGCATGCGCTCAAACGGACAACGAATTCGGTTCTGTCGGAACCGGCCATAAAGTCGTTCAGCCTATGGCCTTTCACCACAATTATACCATGTGGCAATCTGCCCGTGCCATTCGCACGGCCATTCACTGGGGAGCGGATATCGTGAGTATGAGTTTTGGCGTTCCCTGCGATTGGTGGTGCTCATTAATTTTCGGTCTGGCAGGTGACGCTCCCCTGACTTTAGCGGTTGACGAGGCGTATGATCACGGTTTGGTATTATTGGCTTCTGCAGGTAATGATGAATTGAATTTAAATCTGCATCATATACTCCCTGTTGAAGCCGCAACGTCCACCGGTAAAACCCCCATCGGTGTGGGGGCGATTACCCTGGATACAAAAATGGCCGTCCGCGACGACCGCTTTGACTGGGGGTCCAATTACGGCAACAATGTGGATATCTGGGCCCCCGGTGCCGGCGGAACCGAGGCTCTGTTTTTGTGGGTCTCTCCTAATCCGGGCAGTGATGAGTTACGAGCATTCGGAGGTACCAGCTGCGCTGCGCCATATACCGCCGGAATTGTGGCCATGATGCAGGCCGTGAATCCGCATCTCGATAAAGATCAAATCCAAGCCCTGTTGCAGGCAACAGCCAATGCGAGTCCGGATAGCCGTGTGGAAACCGGCTATGTCAATGCCTTTGAAGCGGTCAAGGCGGCACTGCAAGAACCCGGGGGAATCATTGCCCAGGCGGATGCACTCGAACCCAATGATGAAGAGTCCTGGGCGACTCCTGATCCCGGCTCTTTTTGTCTCAATCTGTCCCGCGAAGATCCGCAAGACCGGTTCTATTTCCGAATCGATGATTATCGCCGGGTTCGGTTTGGCGTTGATGCCCATCCCGAGTTTGGCAATATGGTCTTTTCCGTCAGCGGTGGAGTGCCAAGAGAAGATTATCACTGGCCGTTCGATGAGATCCTGCCTCCGGGAATTGTCTATGTGGAAGCCACTGCCAATGATGACCATCATGCGTTCTATGAATTCGAATTCGAAATTCTGGACGCCGTGACGATTCCGCCGGATCGCTTTGAAGTGAACAACCGGCTCTCTCAAGCGGCAGAAATCAATTTTTCTGCTGATTCCATGGGCAATACCTTGACCATCGATTCGCTCAATTTCCACGACGACACGGATGTGGATTATTACTTGCTACAGATTCCGGATATGCCGAGCGGACCGACTCTATATACCGATCGTCTCACCCTGGTCGCTGAACCCACTGAGCAAGGGGTAGAGGAATCTTTTATTCTCGAGATCTACAAAACCGATGGCACGGAAACGGGTGTCTATTACAATGGCGTTACCCTCGAGGATTTATATGCCGATTTTCCCGGGGGCGAAATTGTCGTTGCGGTTCATCGTGGAGGACGGCATCGCAATCATTATCGCATGCAAATCGGCTATGACCAATGGCCCCGGGGCGTTGCACCTCCATCAGATATGGAGATACATATCATCCCGGAATGGCTGAGCGCCATGCGCGATATGGATATCGTGCACCTGCCGGAATCATTCATCGAGGGCTTGCCATTGGATTTACCGTTTCCATCCGATCCTGAAACCGCACATCAACTCGCCAGCGGTCAGATCAACACGGCACCCGAAGAAATGATTCTTTTTCGGTGGCCTGCTTTACACGATTTTACCATGGAATTTGCATACACTGGACCAGCAGATGCCTTTCATTTTCAGCTTGTCGGTGAAAAAGGCGAACCCATTGCCACAGCACAGACACCCAAATCCATACATGAGGCGAGTATCCTTGGTGGAGTAGCCGAGCCAAGGAAAATATTGAAAATGGCCAAATTACCCCGCGGATTCTATGGAATAAAAATCGTAAATAAATCTTTGACGCTCAGAACCATTACAGCGGCCCTGGGAAGCAAAATAACCCGGGTCAAAACTATCGATTCCAGGATTCCACACTCTATCGCATTACAAAATTATCCCAATCCATTTAATCCCTCTACGAAAATTCAGTATGAAATACCACAGTCTGCCTGGGTGAAATTGACAGTCTATAATGCCAACGGACAGCAGGTGGCTCGGCTGGTCGATCAGACTCAAACTGCCGGGGTGTATGCTGTGGATTGGGAGGGTACCGGGTACAGTGCAGGACTCTATTTTTACGTGCTGGATGTAAATCCTTCTCAGGGTGTCAGAGTATGTCGAACGGCCAAAATGCTGCTGATAAAATAGCTGTTTCAACGATTTCCCGATATGTCCGACTGGCTGTGCAAGCAATTCATTCAATAGCCCGGAATCCCTTTTCCGGGCTAGTGATGTTTATTCTATTGCCCGTTTTCTATTATCTTTGTATATTTCCGTACAAGAAGAGAATGTGATTAAAGGAGTGTAACATGCGACGAATGGTTGTATTTTTGATGATTTTATTCGGGACAAGCCTGGCGCAGGATTCTGCCGGGGATTTTTTGGGACGATGGGCTCTCTATTTGCCCGGGGGAGCAGGGTGGCTCAATGTGACCCAAAAAGAGGATTATCTCGATGCCGAGCTGTTATGGTATGGCGGCAGTGTTACCCCTGTCGATTATGTCTATGCCGACAAGGGGAAACTGGTCGTTTTTCGCAATCGTCATATCGTACGTGAACGGGATGAAAACGACGAGCCCACCCGAACTCATTTGCAACCCAATATTCTCGAACTGGAAAACTATGGCGAACTCTTGGGCGGGAAAATGATTGCTCCGCATCGGGATGGCAAAGGCATCGAGATCACCCGCTTTACCGGCAAAGCCATTCCGCCCCTGCCAGCCGCACCAAATCTTCAGACTCTGACATTCGGCAAGCCCGTGACCCTGTTCAACGGTACGGATCTTACCGGCTGGGTGCTGACAGAAAAGTCCCGCTCTAACAGTTTCCTGGTCAAAGATGGCGTTCTGGTCAATGATCCGCCAAAAGGGCACGGCCATCCCCGATCCGGGAATATACGCACCGTAGACGAGTTTGAAGATTTTAATCTGAAAATGGATGTCGCCGTTCCCAAAGGCAGCAATAGCGGGATCTATCTGAGGGGAATCTATGAAGTGCAGATTCTGGATAGTTATGGCAAGGGTCTGGATTCACATCATATGGGGGCCATCTATAGCCGGATCACGCCTGCTGTATCGGCTGAAAAACCTGCCGGCGAGTGGCAATCGTTTGATATTACATTGTGTGACCGACATGTTACGGTGGTCCTCAATGGAACCACGATTATCGATAACCAACACCTGCCGGGCGTCACTGGCGGCGCTCTGACAGCCAATGAATTCGAACCGGGTCCAATTTTTCTGCAAGGAGATCACGGACCGGTAAAATTCAGAAATATTGTGCTGACCCCGATAATCAAATAAAAAAAGCGGATGATCTACCCGGATCATCCGCTTTTTTTTGATTATGTTCCATCTACAATGAATGAAACCTTGGCATCTACGCGATACGCTGTGATTTTGTTGTTTTCGACATCTGCTTTGAAATCGCGGATATAAATGTTCTGGATATTCTTTACAGACTTTGCAGCCGCATCCAGAGCTTTTTGTGCTGCATCTTCCCAGCTCTTTTCCGATTGGGCCAGTAATTCGATGGTTTTTACAACAGCCATAAGGGTTTCCTCCTGTTTATTCAATTTGTCTTGATAATTGCAAGTTTCATACCATTTTTCTTGTCAAACATTCAAGGTGTTGAATTATATGCTTTTAAATGACATTGTGACAAAAAGGGACAGGGGGTCATGAATGCTGGGCGTGCACATTATGCACGGAATAAGCAGAGATTTATGCTCAAACCGGTACGCTAACCATGTTGACGTTACCGGATCTCCCTCTCGATTATTTCTCGCACATAGAGTTTGATTTTGCCATCTCTTTGAGGAGAGGTCATGCCTGATGAAAAATCAATCGGTATAAGAGACTTTATGTCTCTTATTAACGCGTATTTGGGGTCATGATCTGTGCCTTGGCCAGGATTGCAGGCCTGAATTAATTCCCCTAACATCAGGGCGATTTAGAAATAAATGCGAAAAGAGGTGTAATAGCTATCCGGGTAAGACCCGAATTCAGATTCGAGAGAGAGTACTTGTGATTCAGAGCCTGTTCCGATAAAGGCGCCAACTTGCAGATAGATATTTTGTGCAATGTTATAGTCCACTGCAGGGGCAACGTAAAGCGAGAGATCGTCCATATTCCACAGGGTTTGACCCGTAAAGGTGATCAGCGGAGTGATTTGGATGTTTACCCCTGGTGCCATGTAATGCTGTCCCAGCAGGTATACGGCTCCTTCCCGGAAAGGAATGGATGAGAAAAGATCGAGATAATTCTCTGGATCTTTGGCTCCCGCGGTGCTGAGATGGAATTCCAGAAACGCATAGGTTTTACTTCCGAATGCATAGTCTGCGCCGAGCGACAAACGCGTATATTGTTCCGCTTTTAATTCTGTTGCAGAACCATAGGCATGAGGCCAGACATGAGCTGCCTCGAACCATACACTGGCGCCGCCGAGGGCTCTTGCCAGGTTCAAGCCTGCGAGAAAATTGTTTTGAAATCCGACTCCCACCACCGAGATGTCGGTATTCCAGAGATAATATTTTATCCGGCTATACCAGGCATTGTTTTTCGATTTGAAATCCTGACCCAAAACGAGTCCACTATCGAATTCGCCAAAAAGACCGATTGGAATTCGCACCCGCAGTGCATCGATGCCACGGCGCTCTTCTTTGTCCAGCTCGTCAAATGTAAAAGGAGCCAGAATGTCTGTGGGATTGATTACGCGTGCACTTTCCCAGGCAATCGCTTGTCTGCCAATGATGATATCTGCAGCAGAAAGAGTCCAGGTAATTGCCAGACGGTCGATATTTTGCAGCAAAGCAAAACTCGTTTTCTCATCCTGACCGGGATAGAGTTGGTCTTTGGGATCCGAGAATCGATAGGTCGCGGGATTTGTCCCCAATGTCAGCAACGCGGTTTGTGAAAGCAACGGATCCTGAACCCGCATCGTGAAATCATAGGCAGCAGACACAGAGATCGCCTTGGTCAGGGTTGCCGTGGATTCCAGTCGTAACCGCTGATTGACCAGCCCCAGATTTTGTCTTTCAGTGCCGGCACCGGTCAGCGATGAGCGGGCTGTATGCAGGTTGATGAAAAATGACTTAAAATACCCATGAACAGAAAGCCGATCCTGACCATAAAGCATAACCGGTAAAAACAGTATGATTACAGCAAACCGTTTCATTGTTTATGCTTATCCTCTTTGATCGTACCATCCTGGAGAATGATCAGCCGGCGGGCCCTGTCCATGATCATTTGATCATGAGTGGAAAAGACAAAGGTCATTCCTGTTTTTTTATTCAATTCTCTCATCATATCGAGCAGTTCGGAACCGGTTTTGGAATCGAGATTCGCTGTAGGTTCATCGGCCAGAATGATCAAAGGTCTGGATACCATAGCACGCGCAATCGCCACGCGCTGTTGCTGGCCTCCGGAGAGCTGGGTGGGCCGTCTTTTTTCATAGCCTTGCATTCCCAGATCTTTAAGAATATCCATGACCCGTTCATGTCGCTCGGACTTTTGTATTCCTTGAAGGAGCATGATATACTCGATATTTTCTTCAACCGTAAGCACTGGAATGAGGTTGTAGGCTTGAAAGATGAAACCGATATGGTCGCGGCGATAATCAGACAATGCTTTGCCGCTGATTTCTGAAATCAACTGACCCCCCAGCCAGGCTTTGCCTTTGGACGCGGAATCCAGTCCGGAAATAATATTCAATAATGTGGTTTTGCCGGAACCCGAGGGCCCGACAATGGCAGAGAATTCGCCCTTTTTTATGACCATGTCCACTTCTTGCAAGGCATGAGTGGGCACGCCATTTTCCTCATAGGTCTTGGTGAGATTTTCGGTTTGGATGATGACATCCTTTTCACTCATCTGGTGTTCTCCTGTGGTGTTGACAAATCATATACTCTTTTGTAAGGCATCGGCCGGAGACATTTTGGCCGCATACCGCGCCGGATAGAGACCAATCAACAATGTAAAGACAAAGACCCAAAAAGGATAAGTCATAAACTGATTGATCTGCAAAACCGGATAGAGCAGACGCCGAAAGGTCACTCCTGCAAACTCTATCCCGGTGTAATCTATCCCTGTTTGAGAAATGATCCAGGTAATCAGATAACCCAATATACATCCCCAGATAATGCTGAGAAACGCCAGGCAGCCGGCTTCGAAAAAGATCAACAATCCCACAGATCCGGGACGCGTGCCCACTGCACGGAGCACGCCGAACTCGAAAATTCGTTCGTGAATGGACATGAACAGGGTATTGATGATGCCCAGAGCCACGACGCCAAAAAGGATCACGGCAATAATCAGGGTGCTAAAGTCAGTGAGACTGAGTGCTGCCTCCAGTTGTGGCATGAGTTTTGTCCAGCTCGAGGCACTGTTTCCCATCCGATCGTAACGCTGCCAAAAGGGGTGCCGGGATTGTTGGGCGATTTTAGAGTTTGTAAAATTGATCGCGATCTCGTGGATCTGATGATCCAGGTTGAGCATCTCCTGGGCTTTGTTCAGCGGAACAAACGCCATGCCTTTGTCCATTTCCGGGATATTTAAGTGATAAATACCGGTCACCCGAAACATTTCCTGAGTCATGTCGCCGCCAAAGGCCTGGGCCACCGTAATCACGGCGCGGTCGTTCAGAGACAGTTTCAAGATATCGGCCAGTTCACTGCCGAGGACGAGTTGTCTATCACCCTGCTTGTCGAGATATTCGCCTTTTTGAATCGTTTCATCGATCAAAGAGAGCGCAGGTTCTTTGTCCGGATCTATGCCCACCAATTGTATCGAACTGACGTTAGAGGGTGAGGTGATCATGGCAAAGGCATAGCTACGCGGCGCATACGCCGCGACTACCGGGTCCCGGGATAAGGCTGACATGACACGATCGGCGTTTTGGATCGTCAAGGCCACATCCCGGGATTCCTGATAATTTTGGGGGTGAATCTGTGCTTCTCCTGTAAACGATTCTGTTGCAGAGTCAATCATGTTCTCTTTCATA
>CAYNUX010000158.1:0-8322 GCA_964400115.1 uncultured Cytophagia bacterium | reverse complement strand
GTGGTTATCGATGTGTTACGGGCAACGTCTGTGATGACGATAGCTTGTGTCAACGGGTGCAAAGCCATTTATCCTGTTTCAACGGTAACCGAGGCATTGGAATTAGCCGATACCCTGGGCAGACAAAAGACTCTCGTGGGCGGTGAAAGAGGTGGCAAACGGGTCGAGGGTTTTGATCTGGGAAACTCTCCGGCTGAATATACCCGTCAACTGGTCAACAATAAAGAATTGGTTGTGACAACGACCAATGGCACCGTGGCCTTACAGCATGGCCGGGGTGCTACACTTTTGTTGGCTCTTTCATTTTTAAACCTGGAAAAAGTGATCCAAACCCTTCTGCACAGCGAGCCCATGCCTGTGCATATCGTCTGCGCAGGACGAGAGGGCGAATTTTCTCTGGAAGATAGTGTCTGCGCCGGTCTGACTTTGGAAAGGCTCATGCAGACAGGTGGAGACCGCTTTCGATTCAGCGATGGTACAAGCCAGGCCCTGGATGTTGCCAGGCAATATGGACGCGATGTGCTGAATATGTTGCATATCTCTCCGCATGGTCAACTTTTAAAACAGCTCGGGTTTGAGCAAGATCTGATGTTTTGTAGTCAGTTAAACCAACAGAGCGTTCTACCTGGATGCCGCCCATCTCTTTCACCCGGGCAGCCTCTCAGAATTGTCGCTCTGGAGATCTAAGAGATATATGATGGCAAAAAAACGTTCACGATCGAAAATAGCCATAAAAGAACGCAAAGGTGAAGAGCTTTTAGGCATTCTTTTGATTATTTTCGGCATTTTGTGCTTTATAGCGCTCTATACCTACAATTATAAAGAAATCCCCAGCGAGGCTCAGGTGGGGCATGTCAAAAACGGACTGGGTATTGCCGGAGTCTATATCTCTTACTATTTGATCCACTGGACGATTGGATACCCTGTCTTCATTCTTCCTTTTCTCGTCGTGGCCTGGGGAATTAACCGGTTTCTGGGAAAATCCAGGGATGAGCTGACGCGTTGGTCACTATTTATCATCCTGATATCATTGTTCGTTTCCATGACGGGTGCTCTGCATTCCATACTGTTCGCTCAGGATCTCACACTGGCTTTTCGTTTTTCCGGCATCTTTGGCACCTGGGGTGCCAAAATGTTGCAGACTCTGTTTGGCAATTATGGGGCAATGGTGGTCTTGATCGGTCTGATCGTGGTCACGGTTTTTATGTTTACCCGCATCAGTTTTGCCCAGATCATACAAACCATTTCAGATGAATTGACCCGTTTTGCCTTTTATTTTGGCAAATGGGTACAACAGGGCTTTCGGGCCCTTTGGCATCGCACCCGACAGATCAGCCGTTTTCATCCCAGTTTCGGCCATGATCAGCAAGATAACGAGCCTGTCGTGACCCGGTTTCGTTCATCCTATTCTGATGATCAGGATAGCGCTGCCCAAGAGTGGGAAGAGGATTATGATCGTTCCCCTCAGAATATCGATCCACAGGAAGCGGCTCAGCGTAGACAGATGACCCTGGATCTGCAAAACAATTCGGCTACCGAAGAACCACAAGATCAGTCTGACTCAAAAGAAGAGAGTGCACCCTCTCTGCCCACCAAACCCAAGGGCCCCTATGTGTATAGCCGTCCACCGGTCAGTCTCTTGCAGCTTCCGGTCGAGCAGGATGATAACGAACTCTCTGAAGACGCACTTAAAGCCAACGGTCTTTTATTGGAAGATAAATTGGCTGACTTTGATGTCTCGGCCAGGGTCGTAGAGATTCATCCCGGACCGGTGATCACCCGATATGAACTGGAGCTGGCGCCCGGCATCAAAGTCTCCCGTATTACCTCCCTGGCAGATGATCTGGCCATGGCCATGCGTGCCAAACGGATTCGAATTGTCGCGCCTATTCCCGGTAAAGCTGCAGTTGGAATTGAGATTCCCAATCCAAAGCCTGAAATTGTCTATATACGCGAAATTGTGCAATCCCCTCAGTTTCAGGAAAATGATTCTCCCTTAACCATGGCATTCGGAAAAACGGCTTCGGGCAAGCCCTTTACAGCGGATTTGAGAACCATGCCTCACCTTTTGGTGGCAGGATCCACGGGTTCAGGAAAGAGTGTATGTCTGAACACTATTATTGCCAGTGTTCTTTACAAAGCGACTCCCGAAGAGGTACAGTTTGTGCTTATCGATCCGAAACGCCTGGAGCTATCGACATATCAAAATCTTTATCATCAGCATTTGTTGTATGTAGAAGGGTTGAAAGAAAAAGTGGCGACCTCTCCCAAAAATGCCATTGCCGTACTTAAATCGGTCGAGCAAGAGATGGAAAGGCGTTATGAGATTTTAGCCCAGGCCGGTGTGCGCAATATCGACGAGTACAATCAACGGGTACGTCAGGGCAAGGTCAATCTGGATGGAAAACATGAGCCCAAATTGCTCTATTACTTGCTCGTTATCGTCGATGAGCTGGCAGACCTGATGATGACCTCGGCGGCATCCAGAGATGTGGAAGAACCCATTGCCCGGCTGACTCAGATGTCACGTGCCGTAGGGATTCATCTCATTGTTGCCACACAGCGGCCATCCGTGGATGTCATCACCGGGGTAATCAAGGCTAATTTTCCCGCTCGTGTCGCTTTTCAGGTCGCTTCCAAAGTGGATTCGCGTACAATTTTGGATATGAATGGCGCTGAAAAATTACTTGGCCGCGGGGATATGCTCTTTTTGCCGCCAGCCAGTCCGGAACCGGTGCGGCTGCATAATGCATTTATCACCCTCGATGAGATTGAAAAAATAATCGACCATGTGTTACATCAGGCTCCCTATGAAAAAACCGCTCTTCCGGCATTCAGTGAAGAGCAGGCCGCGGAGCGAACCGGTCTCACAGAAGGGGGCCGTGATCCGCTGTTCTGGGATGCCCTGAAAATAGTGGTGCGCTCTCAACAAGGATCTGTATCATTGTTGCAGAGAAAACTCAAAGTCGGGTATTCCCGTGCTGCTCGAATTATCGATGAACTCGAAGATGCCGGTGTGGTTGGCCCCTTTGAAGGAAGTAAGGCCCGACAGGTACTCATGACTCCTGAAGAATTGGAAGATATGGGAACCCAACCAGAAGAAGAAGAGTTCTAATAGAGCGTGTAATTATCACACTCTTTGATGGAAATCACAAGAGTTTAGCATGAAAAATGATAACTTTTACCCGGGCGCCGCTGTTGCGCAGAATTGTATGAGGAAAAGATGAAACGATTTTTTTTAACCGTATTGACCTTTTGTCTGGCACTGCCATTGTGGGCCGCATCTGCCGATGAAATTATCAAAGAGGTGCAGAAAAAATATACCTCGATAAAAAAAGTCACTGCTGATTATCAGCAAAACTTTGTGTGGGAGATGGCCGGAGAATCTGTGGAAAATGAAGGAAAGATTTGGGCCAAAGACGGCAGCAAATTCCGTATCGATAACCAGGATCAAACCATTGTCACCGATGGCAAAACATTGTGGACTCTGAGCAAGGTTAACAAGCAAGTGATGATCGATGAATACAACCGCAACACCCGGGATAACCCCTTTATCCGCTCCTTTATGGATGATTATCTCGACAATTACAAGGCCACTCTAGTCAGGGAAGAAAAAATCGATGGCAGAGACCACTCTGTCCTGGAACTTGACGCTATTAATCCTGATGAATTTAACCGCAAGGTGACGATTTGGGTCGATAACAAGACGCATTACATGACGCGCATTATTCAAACCGATATCAATGGGAATAAACGTATCTATACGTTTTCCGATATCCAAACCGGGGTCGATCTCGACGATGATCTTTTCGAGATGGAGATTCCCCAAGATTATGAAACTGTAGATATGCGATAAACCAGACGAAAATTCAGAGATCGCCAAGATAAAACTCTAAAAGCACGCTTTTACAGTGATCCGGCGAATGGCACAAACGATCAAATGTGTTCGATTTGTTGCACCAAAGCTTAAAATTTTGCCTGGGGAACCGGGGCCCGAAAAGTATTGATTTTTTGCCAAAAAAGCTGCATATTATAAGCATTCTTTTGCGATGTGTTCGTCTATTCGCAGATTGAATCGGTTGCCAATACCAGCTCTGTCCCAAATTTACGAATAATCTGAATTATGGCAACCGGAAAAGCAGGCAGATACTAATCATCCGCATAACGCAACGATTGCCGTACTAGAAGGCGTGGAACGATTCATGAAAAAAACGGCTGTTATTCTGTGCATCTTTGTGATGCTTCATTGGGGCACTCTTTTCGCTCAAACCGGTTCACTTATTCAATCCAGAGAACTGGCAGCACAATATTTTCTCGGAAGCGAAGATCAAATCCTTATGGCTGTGAATGTCTGGGGATTTGTGAATCGACCTGGCCAATATATGGTCCCCTATGATACGGATTTAATTTCTTTACTCTCTTATGCCGGGGGGCCGCGCGAGGAAGCCAAAGTGACCAGTATACGGGTGGTTCGCGGGGTTGGTCAAAAAGAAGCAGATGAGCGTGTTTTTGAAATAGATGTAAAACAATTTCTGGAAACCGGCACCGCAGAGATTATTCCGACCCTAAAGCCCGGTGATACTGTGGTGGTGTCGGGTACAACATTTCATTTTGTAAGTCGGTTTTTTGATTTTGCTTGGCGCATCGCCGCAATTATTCAGGTGTATGCGTTTGTGACTTATTATGCCAAACGAGATTAAATAAGCATATGAACCAAAAAGGCACCCCCATAAATCCTTTCGATGGCAATGGCCACTTTGAAAGCAACGGGCATGACTATCGACAACGTCAGGTCACCTTTAGGGACTATTTGCGGGTTCTGTACAAAAACAGATGGGTTATCCTCATCAGCTTTGTGCTGGTGATGGGAGCGACCGTATATTTTACATTTAGCAGTGAACCCGTATACGAAGCTTCGGCCAAGATCATGGTAGAACAGCAAACCGGTGTCGGCGAATCGCTGTTTGAAATTACCAGCATGATGAAAAAAGAGACCATGATCAATAACCAGGTCGAAATACTCAAGAGCCGCACTCTGGCAGAGCGTGTTGTCCGTGCTCTGCAAAAGTCTCCCAATGCCGAGAAACTACGGGTTCTCGGAAACTCTCCTGACGGCAAAGACTCGTCTTTGGGAATCATTACCAAAATTAAAAAAATATTGTTCGAGAATGGTGACAACGGCCCACCGGACGAATCTTCTCTGTTCGATACCTATGCTGAAAATTTGCGCAGCAGTATCAATGTCAATCCCATACGCAATACCGACATGATCGAAATCAAGGTCAGTGCGCAATCTCCTTTTGAAGCCGCCTTTCTGACCAATGCCGTGGCCCAGGCTTATCAATCGGGAAACCGTGAGCAGAGCCAGCAAGAGGTCAGACAGGTGAAAAACTTTTTAGATGAACAGCTAGAGCTGTATCAAAAAGAGCTGGCTGCATCTGAAGACGCCCTCAAAGATTATCAGGAAAAAGCCCGTGTTGTCGCCCTCGATCAGGAAACGCAAGAGCTGGTGAGCAAGATCGCTGAATTCGAAACCCTGTACAATGAAGCGAAAACAGACTTGCAGGCCAATAAAAAGCGACTCGAATATATCGATTCTCAACTGGCCATGCATAACCTGAATATCGACATTGAAACCATATCTTCCCAGCCCTATCTCGCTGAGCTCAAACGTCAGATTGCTGAAAAAGAAGGTGAACTGACAAAATATCACGCCCAGATGACAGAGATCGGCGCGGTCAACAGCGGCGTCCAACGCGAGATTCAGCGCATGGAGGGTATGATCGAAGCCTTGAAATCCCGGTTCCGTGAAGAGGTGACAAAGATTGCCAAGACTCAGTTTGTGGATCCTTCACAAGTATCGGGAACTCTGTTTAACAGCAAGATCGCTGTGGAAACCGCGCTGCAATCCCTGGAACCCAGGGTGTCTGCGTTGGAAGCTATCGTTGAAAAATATAATGCCGAGCTTGAAACCCTTCCGGAAAAGAGCATTCGTCTTGCCCGCCTGATGCGCAAACGCCAGGTGGATGAAAAAATTTATATCATGCTGCAAGAAAAATATCAGGAATCACGTATCACCGAAGTCGGACAATTGGGAAACGTTCGCATTATCGATGCTGCCAAGAATCCGAAATTCCCGGTGAAACCCAAAAAGAAACTCAATCTGCTGTTGGGTGTCTTTGTCGGTCTGGGATTGGGCGTGGGGGTCGCGTTTGTTCTGGAATATCTGGACAATACCGTGCAGACCATCGAGGATGTGGAAGCGCTGGGCATGACCATTATGGCCACGATTCCGTATATAAAGCCCGAAACAAACAATGGCAGCATGTTGTCTAAAATCAATATCGAATCAGATCCCGAGGTCGAAGACCTCAGCGAGAGACTGGTCACGCATCTCAAACCCCGGTCACCCATCTCTGAAGCCTATCGTACCCTTCGAACCAATCTCTTGTTTTCCAGTCCGGATAAGCATCGGCAGACTCTGATGGTAACGTCCAGCGGTCCAAAAGAAGGCAAGTCTACTACAGTCTCTAATCTGGCGATCACTTTTGCACAAATGGGAAATAAAACACTTCTCATCGATGCGGATATGCGACGTCCTGTTTTGCACAAATTGTTCGGACTGGATAAAAACGTCGGATTGACAAATATCCTGGTGGGCCGTGCGACTCTGGATGAAACCGCCAAGCAAATGGAGGATCTGCCCAATCTGCATATTTTAAATTGTGGTGTGATTCCTCCCAACCCGGCAGAGTTGCTGGGCTCTGAAAATATGCGCCAACTCTTGGATTATGCCAAATCACAGTACAATATCATTCTGATCGATACACCACCGGTCATTGCGGTCACGGATGCCGCTGTGCTGGCCTCGAGTGTGGATGGATGCCTGTTATTGATCCGGTCAGGACAAACGGTTCATGATGCAGCCCGGCATGCCTATGAGCAACTGAACAAAGTCAATGCGTCTATTTTGGGAGCTGTACTCAATGGTGTGCAGATTTCCCATGTCTATGGTTCACAATATTATTATTATCATTATCAATATACCTACGGTGCAGAAGAGAAAAGCAGCAAAACAAAGAAAAAGTCCAGGGTCAAATAGCGCCGTAATGTGCTCGTATTATTCTTATATCACCTCTCTGCAAAAGCAGATAATCGATAGGTCCTGTAGACTCGTAAAGAATGTGGGGGGTGCGTTGGATGAATCGTGATATGTCTGATCTGCAACGTGAGCTCAAGTGGTATGCCTTTGTTGTCAGGCCACGGCATGAAAAAAAGGTCAAGACGTATTTGGATAAAAAGGGGGTCGTTAATTTCCTGCCTTTGCGCAAGACTCTTAACCAATGGAAAGATCGCAGACGCTGGGTACAGAGTCCGATGTTTTCGTGCTATATTTTTGTCCAGATCGCTTTTGTAGACCGTTTTGATGTTCTTAGCGTGCCCAGCGTCGTTCGCCAGGTCATGTTTAATAATAAACCCACACCGATAGATGATCAGGAGATCGAGGCTATTCGGACGATATTGGCTTCTGGCCAGACATTCGAAATCAAGGATGGCCTGGTACCTGGCAGAGGTGTTCGCATCCTCTCGGGGCCGCTGGCCGGCATGGAAGGACTTTTAGCGGAACGTCGTAATAACCGCTGGCTCATCATTACCATAGCGGCAATCAACAAGTCCGTCCTCGTTGATGCCGGAGAAAACAGAATCGAAATTATCCAGGAGTAGTGTATGGCTCTCTATCTGGTAACCGGTGGTGCAGGATTTATCGGTTCTAATATTGTTCAATCCTTGTTATCCAGGAAACAGCAGGTACGGGTACTCGATAATTTTGCCACAGGTAAACGAGATAACCTGGCTCCGTTTAGAGACCGTATCGATGTGATCGAAGGCGATATTCGCAGCTACCATCTGGTACGGGCTGCTGTCGACGGAGTCGATTATATTCTGCATCAGGCAGCCTTACCTTCAGTACCGCGCTCGATCAAAGACCCCATCACCAGCAATGAAGTCAATGTTGCAGGCACGCTTAATCTGTTAGAGGCTGCACATCATGTGGGGGTGAAACGGCTGGTCATTGCGTCCTCTTCCTCCATTTACGGAGATCTTGAAACACTGCCCAAGACCGAAGACATGCTACCCAAACCTTTGTCCCCCTATGCGGTCTCTAAACTGGCTGCAGAAAAATATTGCGGTGTCTTTACACAGTTGTATGGACTTGAAACCGTGGCGTTGAGATATTTCAATGTCTTTGGTCCACGCCAGGATCCTACCTCTCAGTATTCTGCCGTGATTCCTAAATTTGTTACCGCCATGTTACAGGGG
>CAYNUX010000157.1:0-8336 GCA_964400115.1 uncultured Cytophagia bacterium | reverse complement strand
CTCAAAATATCCGCTTTGGAATGTTGCTCCAGGTCTGTTAGCTCGACTGGATAAACATGCCCTCCGTTTTTGCTAAAGTGTTCTTTTGCAAATGACAACAATTCATAGACCTGAGAGACGCTCCAGTCACCCCAAATCTGGTGAAATAAAGGATGACGTGATCCACCATTGAGGCCTATATGTTTCGTCTCTGTGATAGAATTGTCATGGATATCAGGAAAAACCTTGACAACCAATGCATAGAGTTCTCGAATATAGTTTACAGAATCGCGGTGGTCTGTATTGGTTTTTGCCCCGGTATCCGCTGCAGTGCCCTTTGGGAATTTATCCATCGTGCAATTTCCAGGTTGTATTACTGATTTTGGGGGGGCGTCATAATAAATATCAGATCAAAGTATTCAATTTATTCCAATAAATCAACCCTTTTAGAATCGAGCATCCAATGAACTGGCAAATTATTTGAATTTACCCTGTGTTTGCATTATACACTCATCAAGATCGGGTCTTTTTTATAAGCTTGGCACGTAATGCAAACGGATCTTCAGAGGTTTGCATTCCCCGGACTCTTTCATTGAGAGCCTTGTAAAGCGCCTTTTGCATGCGATAAATTTCCACATTTTCCGGAACAGGATCACACTGTTGCTCGTGCTCCAGTTCGATGAACGGTTCCACCAATTCCGATAATGGGAGAGCGGTCTCTTTTTCTTTAAGATAAACCCAGGCAGCATGCAAAGCAGCCCCCATGGCGGCGCCTTCCCCTTTTACCGGAACAGCACGAATCTCAAAAATATCGGCAATCGTTTGAATCCACGCCCTGGATTGAGACAAACCCCCTGTCACGCGAATTTCCTGGGCTTGTACCGGCATTTTTCGAAAACCGTCATAGAGATTCTGGACGTGCCCTTCCAACACTGCACGGCACAAATTGGCACGTGTAAAGTCACCGAGAGTAAAGCCGAAATAGACGGGACTCGCAAGTGGCACATCTGGTGTGCGTTCACCCATATACCAGGGGATCAGCAGACGTCCGGCATTCCCTACGGGCACGGTGTCCACGATTTTTATAAATTCACTGTGATCGATATTATACTGATCCAGAACAGCATTGTAGCCATTGGCTAAATTAGAGACACATAACAGTGGAAAGTGACGACCCGTGCTGTCACAAAACGCAGCGATCTCTCCGTCGGGATCGATATAGGCCTCATCCAAAACCGTAAAAGCCGTACCGCTCGTGCCAAGACTTGTGGTCACCAGGCCGGGCTCGACATTGCCGGTGCCGATAGCCCCATACATATTATCGCCACATCCTGCATCGATCAAACAATCATGTGAAAAACCATATTTCTCTGCCAGACGTTTTCCGATGACCCCGATACTCTGATCCGATGGCTTGATCGGTGGAAGCTTGGCCTTGAACGTGGGATGAATGGCGTTGAGCACTCGATCTGACCACTCTTGGGTTTTGGGGTTCCACAGTGCCATACCTGAAGTATCTCCGGGCTCCATCACGCGTACTCCGCCATTTGTCCCTCCGGTGAGAACCCAATTGATATAGTTGTGTACCAAAAAGCAGGTCGAGGTTCGCTTAAATGCTTCAGGTTCATGTCTGGCCATATGGAAAATTTTTGCAGCCGTATAGCCCGTTCTCTGGCTATTCCCCACCTCTTTAATCATTGCTGCCGCCCCGCCGACTGCCTCGGTCAAGAGCTGGCACTCTTTTTCGGTACTAAAGTCATTCCAAAGTTTGCTCCGATGCCGCGTTAAATTGCCTTCGGCATCCAGGGTGACCAGACCATGCTGTTGTCCGGATACGGATATGGCACGAATAGCTGACACCTCTACATCTGATTCTGAAAGATGTTGAAATAGCATTTCCAATGCTTCGATCCACATTTTGGGATCGGATTCTGATACGCCTTTACCTAATCCTTTGGTCACCCCATTCTGGGTATCATATTGTGGTAAATCACGATCATAATTAATTGAATCCAGAAACACTGTTTTTTGGTCATCAAGATCGATGACAAGACATTTTGTGCTTTGCGTTGAACTATCGATACCGGCAAACAGCTTTTTCATAAACATCTCCCTCTCTTTTTGGCCTTGTTTTCTTTATAAAATAAGATATTTTCTCTAGTTTGTAAATCAATTTTTTGTTATACATCCATCCTCTGAAGAGAATAAAGCTCTTGTCAGCTTTAGAGCTCTTGCAAATATGAAAATTTTGTTATACATTACATTTAAATTTTCATTTTATCGAGAGAGCTTGTGCGCTTATTAAGAAACGCTTCTGCAATCCTGACATTTTTGGTATTTCTGGGTCGAGCTTACCAGCATCTGTTTTGGGATGTTCCATTCCGGGCTTTGTTATGGAAAGAGACTCTTCTTGCGCCTCGCCTGCAGCAATGGTTTCAGATGTCCTGGCAAGACTATCTTTCCACCTGGGGATCAGATGCCGTAATAGAAAGCGCCATGACAGGATTTGGTCTTTTTTATTTATTCTGCGGTCTGGTCACCTTGCTGGTTTGGAAAAAACCCAAATGGGTTCGTCCGGTCTGGTTGACAGGGTCTTTTTCTCTATTAGGGTTGGCGATCCTTGCCACCATGGAATACAATGCCAGTACGATTACTCTATTCGAATATACTTTGGGGTGGACGACTCCATTATTTGCCTGGGCCCTGTGGCAAGAGCGGATTCTTTGGCCGCAGATAAAATTTGGCATTATGCTGGCAATCGCCCTCACCTTTGTCAGCCACGGTCTGCTTGCCATGGGGGTGGTACCGGTTCCGGCCCATTTTATTGAAATGACCACGCTTATCCTGCCTCTGGATATGGCGGGGGCGCGAATATTTTTGTTTGTTGCAGGGGTTTTGGATCTGATATGCAGTATTGCCTTATTTATCAAGCCAATCCAACGACCGGCCCTCCTTTATATGGCATTTTGGGGCTTTATCACCGCCTTTGCCAGGGTATGGGCATATGTCGAACCTTTTAACTTTTGTTGGGATATGCACATGTGGGCATTTGAAACCGTTATTCGCCTCATTCATGGTGCCTGGCCCTTGTTGCTTTGGCTCAGTTTTCATAAAAAGTTGGAGACAAGGACTTTTCATGTTTAAAAAATTAGCGATATGGATTTTTCTGATCACCACATTTGGAGTTGCTGAAACAGGTCGTTACCGGTTAATGTGGCGCGATGATCCCAGTACCACGATGGTCATCGGATGGGAGCAGCAAGGCGGCAACAATGCAGAGGTCTTTTATGACACCCTGGATCATGGTCAGGATCTGGCCTTTTATCCCTTTCATCAAGGCCCTGATGAAACATACCTGTTTAAAGGCATGGTCAACTCGTTCGCCCGCTTGACAGGCTTAAAGCCCAATACCGCATACTATTTTGTCATCCGTGATTCTGATGGCAAGAGCCCGCGATTCTGGTTTCGCACGGCTCCTGATACCGCACAACCCTTTTCCTATATTGCAGGGGGCGATTCCCGCAATAATCGTGATGCGCGCAAACGCGCCAACGCCATGGTAGCAAAATTGCGCCCCTTATTTATCGGTTTTGGTGGTGATTTTACGGATGCGGATATCAGTGGTCAATGGAAAGCCTGGTTTGATGACTGGCAAGATACGATTTCGTCTGATGGCCGCATGTACCCCATCCTCGTTGTTAAAGGCAATCATGAGCGTACAAATGAGGTTCTGGTACACCTCTTTGATTTTCCCCATGAAAACATCTATGGAGCCTTTTCATTTGGCGGGAATCTTTTGCGCTACTATATCCTCAATACCGACATTCCCCGGGGCGGAGAACAGGCAGCATGGTTTGAACGCGATCTCGTGTCACATGGCAGTACAAAGTATCGTATTGTACAATACCACAAGCCTATCAGACCCCATGTGGCGCGAAAACGGGATCAGGAATCCCAATATCGAATCTGGGCACCTCTGTTCTACCACTACCAGGTGCAGCTGGCCATACAATGCGATTCGCACTGCGCTGTCCGTACATGGCCAATAAGACCCACACGAGTCCCGGGTAACGACGAGGGGTATGTTCGCGATGATATGGGTACAGTTTATGTCGGCGAGGGATGCTGGGGTGCGCCGTTGCGAGACCCTGATGACCCCAAATCGTGGACAAGAGATGTGGGCAAATTCAATCAATTTAAATGGATCCATGTTTATCCGGACAAGATGGAACTGAGATCCATCAAAGTCGATGATGTGGATGAGTCAGGCTCTGTATCTGAAGATGACTTGATGGCGTTACCCGAGAATTTGCCGGTCTGGGATCCCTCGAATGGTGCCGTGGTCATTCTGCCGGCGCGACAAACGCTGACCGAATAGATCGGACAGTATTATTTTCCATACTTTTTCAATTTATAGCGTAAATGGCGCTCAGTCATGCCCAACAATGTAGCTGCCCGTGTTTGCACTCCGTTGGCAGCTTGCAGGGCGTCTCTAATAAGAGTTTGCTCAAATGCTTCCACACGTTCCTGAAATGACCCGCTATATTGGTCTGTACAATCATTTTGCGGTGATTCTCCGTGTACCGTAGGAGGCAAATCATGACTCGCCAATACATCATCGCGACTTAACAAAACGGCTCGTTCAATAACGTTTTCCAGCTCCCTCACATTGCCAGGAAAAGTGTATTTCATCAACAAGTCCATGGCTTCCCGGGAAACCCCTCGTATGCTTTTTTCATACTGATCGCTGTAACGCTGTACAAAATGATCAACCAATACCGGAATATCACTTTTACGTTTTCTAAGAGGAGCAAGTACGATCTTGACGACATTGAGCCGATAATAAAAATCTTCCCGAAACGTCCCCTCTTTGACCATCTCTTCCAGATGCCGATTGGTCGCAGCAATGACACGCACATCAACGGCCTGGGGCTGGCTGGATCCCACTCGTTCGATGGTCTGTTCCTGTAAAACACGCAACAGCTTTACCTGGGTGCTCAATGGCACATCCCCGACCTCATCGATAAACAAAGTACCTCCGCTAGCCATCTCGAATCTGCCTTTGCGGAATCTGTCTGCACCGGTAAAAGCTCCTTTTTCATGGCCAAACAGTTCACTTTCAACCAGATTATCAGAAAGAGCCGCCATATTCACCGCCACAAAAGGTTGTTCTGCACGATCACTGGCATAGTGTATTGCCTTTGCAACGAGTTCTTTACCGGTACCGCTTTCACCCGTGATCAAAATGGTCGCCTTGCTGCGAGCCACTCGACTGGCAATACTCAAGGCCTCATCCATAGCACTGCTCGAGGCAATGATCCCTCCCAAGTTCAACCGTTCATCTGCCAGCTCTTTGAGGCGTCGATTTTCCGCAATCAATTGTTTTCGTTCCAACGCCTTGCGCATGACCAACTCGAGTTGCGTCAGGTCGATAGGCTTTGAAACAAAATCCACAGCGCCTTGTTTCATGGCCTCGGTTGCCGATTCGATACTGCCATAGGCCGTCATCACCACCACATCGATATCGGGATTGATCTCTTTGACCTTTTTCAGTACACCGAGTCCGTCCAGGTCAGGCATACGCAGATCTGTGAGAATCATATCGATCGATTTTTTCTCTGCTATTTTCACTGCTGCCTGACCATTCATTGCCGTATCGATCGCGTAACCCTTTTTTTTCAAAAATCCGGCCAGTGCATCGCGCTGCGCCGCTTCGTCATCGACGATCAAAATATTGTATTTCATCGCAACTCCAAAATGGGGATATAAATCGTAAATAGAGTACCCTTGAAAGCAGGCCTGCTGACCACCTCGATGGTTCCACTATGCTGAGAAACGATTTGCTGCACAAGCGAGAGACCGATACCCGTCCCCTGCTCTTTAGTGGTGAAATAGAGATTAAAGATACGGGATATGTGCTTTTCTAAGATACCACGACCGGTATCGCTGACTTTAATGACCAACTCTTTATTTTCGATCGTTATATCGATATGAATATGATCACCATTGCTGCAGGCATCGATACCGTTTTGAATCAGATTTAGCAGGGCCTGTTGCAGTTTGGAACGATCGAGCGGCACCTTTTCATCGACAGAACACCGGGATTGCAGTTTGATGTTTTTTTGTTCTGCTTGTGGACGGGTCAGTGTCATCAGCTCATCGCTTAATTCACAGATATTTACCGCTTGCAATTGCATGGCTGAAGGTCGGGCAAATTCCAGAAATTGCTGAATGATCGTATTGATACGTTTGATTTCGCTCACCATTGTAGCAGCCATCTTGTCATATTCCTGTGCTTCCTGCCTGGGCTCGAATTCGAATCGAAGTCTCTGTGCCAGCATACTGATGGCATTGAGTGGATTTCGTATCTCGTGTGCTACTCCGGAAGCGAGATGCCCCATAGCGGCAAGCTGGTCACGCCGTTTGAGATTCTCTTCCAATCGTTTGTGTTCTGTCAAATCCTTAATGACCGCAAAAATCGTTTCTACTTTCCCCTGGGAATCAGGGAGCTGTGAAACAGAAACAGAAACATATAATTCCTGATCTTTAACCCCTACCCAAACCTCTTTGTTGCGCACGGATTCACCGGTCTGAGATTCGTAAATCAGTTCACAAATATCCGGGCCAATCGTTTCACAGGGTTGGCCAAGGACCTCGGTCGCATCCAGCTTGAACAATTGTTCTGCAGCACGGTTGAACACAGTGATCAATCCGTCATTGTTCATGGCAACGACAGCATCGGTCATATTGGTGAGCATACTGCCGGTATAAGTCTCAATGCGATGATAGGCATTTTGCAGCATTTGCATTCCCGAAGCGCGAGCCAGAGCGTTGACCGCAATGACTCCTATAATGAGCAAGAGCACAGATGTTATAATCACTCGTTGACGGGTTTGTGTCACTGCAGCCTGCAAATGTTCAGTACTCAGAGCGATTCGTAAAACCCCGATATTACGATCCTCCAGTTCCAGGGAACGGGCGATTTCAAATACCGGCTGATCTTGATACCGGCTCATCCGGGTCATGGTCTCACTTGACATAAACGCTTGCTGCAAAAAAGAATCCTGCTGAATAGGGGTGATGTTTTCCATGGACTGGGAGGCCAGAATGACCTGCAGACTGTCCTGCAGAAGGACATAAATCACACCTTCAGTTTCACCGATATCTCTCACCAGACGGCCAGCCCCAATAGTTCGTCTGAATTTCAGCATTTCCCGGGCATCAATATTGAGCACAATGGCTCCGCCCTGGCGTCGATGTTTGGCAACAGCAAATCGTTGCCCTGATCCGAACCGTCCTTGCATAAAGCCTAACAATAGCTCCTCATCCTCGCCGGTCAATACAGTAGAGAGCAAGGTGCGCTGACCTTGCTGTGGAGCAACATCTTTCGGGTTATCCAACATCCATGGCGCATTGCTCATGATCCTCTCACCCTGTTCATTAAAAACATTGCCGCGAAAGATCTGATTCTCTTCACAGAGCTGCGCAAATTTTTCCCGAGTCAAAGAGCCTTGATAATCCATTTCTTCGAACAATCTTGTCATACTGAGCAACTTTTCGGCTAAAATTTCTTCGAGCAGGACAAATGAACGGGTTGCATTGACCAGACTTTTTTGCAGGGACTCCATGAGTGCTCTGCCTTGCTCATCGAGCGTGCTGACAATCTCTCGACGCGTATAGCGAATATCCAGAATAGCCAGGGTCAGCAAAAGAGCACCGATAATCATTACAGAGGCAATGACAATCCCCGGTCTCAAACGACGAAAACGCGGTATCTTTTTAACAGAAATGTAAAATTTAGGATCTGACATGCGGGCTCTTTATTTACACAGTACTAGGTCCAAGTGAAAAACAGGATATTTATGTAACAATATACATATAACAACGCATTATTTAAACAAATTCACACAGATCATCTTTGAATCATGCGTATTGACAAAATCGCAGAATCAAAAAAAAAAAAAAAGAACGCCAAAATATATTCCCCGGGATAGCGATATTTCATTATCCCCAGGGCTTTTCCAGATAAATTCATACCGACCAGCATGTTGCATACCCCGCCACAAGACCCCGGAAATAATATAGCTAACAGTAGAGTACACAATCTGCTCCGGCATCAAGTTATACCATGCACTGCAAAAATTGTGACAAAAATTTTTCAGACTTGTTTTACCCTTTTTACATTGTTTTTTAAGGACAAAGCCCTGGTGAAAAAAAAACACCAGAACCTTTTTTCGACCAAATAGACGAGCGAACTCGACCATATGGTCGAGACGTATTACACATGGCATAACCTATTTCATCCTAAACCTCAATAAAAACAGTCCCAAAAACGAACACCGCATTCTGTTAAAACT
>CAYNUX010000156.1:0-8380 GCA_964400115.1 uncultured Cytophagia bacterium | reverse complement strand
CCTTTTAAAGTGATAATAAACTTTCTCCCTATTATTTAAAAATAATACCAAATAGATTCATATTCAGAGATATCCTCACCTCGCGATTCTATTTCCTTTAAATATTCGTAAATCGAGACATCCACATCGATATACGTTTCTACAGGAGAGCGAAATTTTTCCCAGGGATGGAATTCATACACTCTTCGTCCGTCCGGAAGAATATTGAGCAATGTATGGTGCTGTTCAGCTTTGAGATAATTTTTTCCAAGTCTGGGAACATTATAAACAGCTTCATCTGTTCTGAGCATTCCGGGCAGCAACCGTGCTTCTTCTTTTACTTCCTGCTGCAAGCGGGCAATAGGAACGCGATAATTTTTTGTCTCTTCTTTCCCCTTGGTATTAAAAGAGTAATAAGGATCGACTCCGATCAACCTCAAATTTCGTCGTAAAGCGGATAGCTCAAAACGGCGGCTGTTCTCGACCGTAAATACGGCCTGATTATAAATAGAAATTCCTCTTTGTTTGAATTTTTGAATTGCTTTCATCGCTTGAGGCGTTATTTCATAAGCATGTTCGAAATGCGTGACCAAAATCACTTCACGGGTACCGGGTTTATAATATTTACTGATACATTCAATCAGGGAATCGGTCATGCGTTGAGGCAGAACCACAGGAGTTCGAGAACCTATACGAATTCTTTCAACATGGTCAATGCTTGCAACCTCTGATAGTACAAAATCCAATCGTTCGTCGTTCATTACAAGAGGATCACCCCCTGTTATCAGGACTTCAGTGATTGCGGCATGCTCACGTATCCAATCTATGGCTTTTTGGATTTTATCTCTGGTTGCCAAAGCATGGGTATCTAAGACATCATCGATTTCCCAATTACGTTGGCAATATACACAAATTTGACTGCATGTATTATAAGGTTTCAAAATGACAATATGGGGATAACGTCTTGTTATTAAATCGATAGGAGACGTATCCTGTTCGTTCATGAAATCAAAACAATATGAACGGTCCTGCCGATGTGATAACATTGTACGTACATAATGCAAGGGGGGAATTACCTGGGCCCGAATGGCATGGTCTCTTTTTCTGCTGGGCTCTGGGTCCATCAGCGAGACATAATAGGGAGTCACGCCAAAAGGTATTCGGTGTTCTTTGGCGAGATCTATGGCTTGTTTTTCTTCAGTTGTGAGCTCTATCAACGATTCTAATGTCTTTCGGTCACGGATTACATGCCTGATTTGCCACAGGTAATCATCCCACTCTGTGTCTGTGGCTCCGAAATATTCTATGATATGAGCTTTGTTCTGTTTGCGCAGTTCAATAATGTTCTCGTCCAGGCCCGATGCGTATCGTTTAATGTGTTTTAGGGTTTGTGCGGCGAATTTATCTAACTCTTGAGAGCGCTCGATAGCTGCTTCTCGCCCCTGCATATTGATAAATTTGGGGGTAGATTTGCCTTTGTATATCGTCCCCCCATTGATAATGCCTTGCCATAGATGGATAAGCTCTTCAAAAAAACCGTCTGACAAGTCGACAGGATACTCATGATCCCGTCCATGAGCCAATATCCACAAAAGTTGCACAAGGTTAAAGTTGGACTTTTCTTTGCTACGTTCGGAAATCATTTCACGAAAAGCTTGAGTGCAGTTGGCTCTTAATGACCATTCGAGGGTGCGAGGGGTAGTTTCAACTTTATATAATTTGTCCAAAAATAGATCTAAATATTTACCGAGTTCCAAACGAGCCTCGGACGAAGAGTTTGCCTTTATAAAGATATCATGTATTTCAGGACTGATTGAAAATAGACGGGTGATGTAATTCTTGTCGAACAAAATCTCCTCCTCGTGCAATTAATGCTTTTGCTTTTATTCAATCCTCCTCAAGATTACCTGAACGGTATTATTTATCCAGCACTTAATTTAATAATTAATAATTAAAAAGCAATGCATTCTTGAGACTTGCCTTGCTTTTGGTAGATGGATTTGGTACATTGTAAACCGATTTCTTGAGATAATTGTAAGAGCTTTTGATGAATAATGTTTTGATTACCGGTGCATCAAGTGGGATCGGATACGCCCTGGCTCTCGAGTTGGCTAGCCGCGGGTGTCGCCTGTTCTTGCTCGCTCGTCGCAAAGATCATCTGGATATGCTGATAAACGAAATCGACCAACCTGAAATCGATCATCAAGCACATATTTGTGATGTAAGCGATCTTTTGCAAGTACGTCAAGTCAGTGCCAAAATTCGTCAATCAGCCCATATCGACACTCTGATATTGAATGCAGGAGTTGCCGGGAGGAGATTTGACATGTTGAACATAGACACAGAAAATATATCAAACCTCTTTGGCGTTAACTTTTTTGGAGCAATAGCCTTTATACAAGAGTTTTTACCCGAGATGGCCGCAAAAGGTTCCGGCCTGATCGCTGTTACGTCTAGCCTGGCCGGTTACCGTGGCATGCCCAAAGCAGCTCCTTATTCCAGCTCCAAAGCGGCTCTGAATACTTTTATGTCCAGTCTGCGAATCGATCTGCTTGATACAGGGATTCATGTTACCGTCATTTCCCCTGGCTTTATTAAAACTCCTCTCACGGACAAGAACGATTTTTATATGCCTTTTATGATTTCTGCTCAAAAGGCAGCAAAAATAATTGCTGATGGTCTCGGGACCCGTAAAATTGAAATTCATTTCCCCAAACGACTTTCCTGGCCAGCAAAAATATCACGTTTGTTACCGGAGAACATTTGGATTCGGTTGATGAAAGACAGGCGCTAATCAAAAATCTATAAACTTTCTATTGTGTTCCTATGTGTGAATCGATTGTAGAATTTAACAATATCTCTGTTGCCTTTAACGATAAAACCGTATTGCAAGATATTAGCTTTAATATCCGGGCTGGCGAGTTTTGGGGCATTCTTGGTCCGAATGGATCCGGCAAGACGACACTTTTGAAAACCATGATCGGATTGATCCAACCTTATTCCGGTAATGTTAGATTGTTTGGCAAAGATCCCAGTCGGCTGAGTTATGAGCGCAGTAAAATCGGCTATGTTTCTCAGCAAAATCAGATTGATCCCAATTTTCCTCTCTCTGCCCTGGATGTCGTCCTTTTAGGCCGGGCTGGAAAAATCGGTCTCGGACGTCGTCCAAAAGCTCATGACAAAGCAGCCGCCAAAGATGCGCTGCAAAAAGTCGACATGGAAGCCTTTAGCAACCATCAATTTGGTGATCTTTCAGGTGGCCAAAAGCAGCGAGTGCTTATCGCCAGAGCCCTGGCTGTTCAACCGCAACTCTTGTTGCTCGATGAACCTACTTCTGCTTTGGATGTCAATGCTTCGGAAAGTTTTTATGATTGGCTAAATTCCATGCGACGTCAGCTCAACCTGACGGTCGTTATTGTCTCACATGACATCGGGGTCGTTTCTTCTTTTATCACTCATGTCGCTTGTTTGAATAAAACACTCGTCGCTCATGGTGTGCCCGATAAAGTATTTACCGGTGATACATTGAGTTCTATGTACGGGTGTGATGCTGTTCTTTTTCACCATGGTAAAATCCCTCACATGGTTGTAGCAAAGGCTACGCACGAACATGATGAGGAGCATGACAGCCGTGATTGAACTATGGCATTATGATTTTATGCAACGTGCATTTTTGTCTGCAACAATAATCGGTATCCTTTGTGCTGTTGTGGGAGTTTTTGTCGTCTTACGGGGCATGTCATTCATTGGTGCCGGAATTTCTCACGCTTCCTTTGGTGGTGTAGCCCTGGGCTTTCTTTTGGGAATTAATCCTATCTTGACGGCAATCGTTTTTTGTGTCGCCACTGCCTGGGCGATTGGCTTTGTTCATGAATCAGGACGCATCCGGGGCGATACTGCGGTAGGAATATTTTTTGCCTCGACTATGGCCTTTGGGGTTCTTTTGATCGGGTTTATGCGACATTATAATGTAGATTTTTTCTCTTTTATTTTTGGCAATATTTTGGCCATTTCTAAAACAGATATCTGGGTTACCATCCTGCTGGCAATCGTCGTTCTCTCGACGATAACCCTCTTTTTTAAGGAATTTCTTTTTCTTACCTTTGATGCTGAAATGGCAAGGGTTGTCGGTATTCCGGTGAGAAAACTCGACTATTTAATGCTTACCCTGATTGCTTTGACTGTGGTTGTTTCCATCAAAGCCGTCGGTATTGTGTTGGTTTCCGCTTTGATTGTGACACCCGCGGCAACCGCATCTCTTTTTACCAAGAATTTCAAATACCTTTTATTCTATTCTATTCTTTTTGGAGTGGGATCATGCTGGCTGGGATTATTCTTATCTGCTATCGGTGATCTGCCTTCCGGTGCGACGATCGTATTGACAGCCACATTATTTTTTTTCCTCTCTTCAGTCATATCCCGATGGTTGAATAGACAGCACAAGAAATAACGATCACTGCGCATGCTTGAATGAAATTTGTTTCGGGTATGTCGTCCTGTTTTTTTACGGAGATTTATGCAATATACAGATAAAGTGATGGAGCACTTTGAGAATCCACAAAATGTCGGTACCCTTGAAAATGCCGACGGTAAAGCTCGGGTGGGAGACCCGTCTTGTGGTGATTTTATCAATGTCTGGATCAAAGTGCAAAATGAAACCATTGTCGATTTTAAATACAAAGTATATGGCTGTGGTGCGGCTATCGCGACCTCCAGCGCCGTTTCTGTTTTAGCGATCGGAAAAACGTTCTCAGAAGCCCTTGAATTGACCGATGATGATGTGGTCAAATATTTAGGCGGGTTACCGCAAGGTAAACAACATTGCTCTCTGCTGGGCGTGCAGGGACTTTATGCCGCAATGGCTGATTATTTGATCAAAAAAAATCATGACCGATACCAGGCCCGGCTACAAGCTTTAAAAGATATGGGCTTTGATATCCATAAGGAAATAGAAAAAATTCTGTCTCTTTATGATTATGAACAATCCGAAATTAATGTCCTGGATGTGGCTTCTTTTGAAGGCTTGTCTTCTATCCATCTGGCACTCGATGGCGTGGGCACGACCTTTATCGATCCTGACTCTACACTGCATCATCAAGGGCAGTTAAATGCTGTCAATTTTCACGTGGATGAAACCATTGCATTTGAACCTTTTTCATGGTCCTTTCAGGATAATGAATTTGATCTGATCCTCTGTTTTGCGGCCCTGCATCGCTTTCAGCATCCTAATGATATTCTCTCAGAGATGAACCGTACAATCAAAAAGGGGGGAGTTATTTTACTGGCCGATTTTAATTTGAATGGTAAAAGAATTTTTTCAACTGTTGAAGGTCATCGTAAACGAAATGTCAGTTATAATGACTGGACAATCGATACGGTTGTTCAGTGGCTTCAGGATAAAAAATTTGTGATCAATAGGCAAATGCATAACGGACTCGAATCGATCATGGCAATTGCTAAAAAGGAGTAGCGTTCGATGATCAAAGAATTTATCGAAATGCCGAGGTTAGAAAAAGCTGTGGGACTTACATTTCGCTTTTTAAGTCCTAACACATGGACCACCCTTTCATTGCTTCTGGCCATATTCGCAACGATAGTGGTATTCAGCCAGCAAAGAGTTTGGGGGGGGATCCTGTTCGTTGTCGCGTCGCTATGCGATTTTATCGATGGCAAGGTCGCCCGTATCAATCATAAAGCGACTCATTTGGGAGCGTTTTGGGATGGAATCGTCGATCGTTTTGTGGATGCTTTGCTGATTTTTTGTTTTTTCGACCTCACATTTCCGACCCCCTTTCCAATCGAAAAATTGTTGTTTTGGCTCCTTTTCGTTACGCTGATGCCACCATTTATCGTTGCATATGCGAATCATCGATTAGCCATACCCGATCCCACGGAAAAAGTGATTTGGCGAATTGCTTTTCGAATCGAATACTTTATTCTCTTTATACTGGTGTTACTATTAAATGATTTTTCGCCTTTATGGAGCTATTATGCATTGTTGGCAAGCTTTGTTTTGATGTTGGTTACACTGATTCAAAGTATTATTCTTGTTTTTATTAAAGCCAGGAACTTTTCTCAATCATGACCAGACTGTTAATCAAAAATTGCCGTTTGCCGGACCATAATGAACCACATGATATTCTTTGTATTGAAGGATCCATTGGTGAAATCGGCAAAAATTTGCAGGTGAATGCCCCTATGATTGATGCCGAGATGAAATTTGTCGCACCCGGACTTTTAGATATCCACGTCCATGGTGCAGGGGGTGTTGATTTTCTCAATATGAATACCGCATCTTATGAGATCGCTGCCAGAACTTTGGCAGGGGTGGGGACTAGCGGTTTTTTGCCTACGGTGTTGATCGACCCTCGCAATCCCGAAAGATTGTCCGGATTGGCCCGATTAATCGATCAATCGATCGATGGTGCTAAAATGCTCGGTATTCATGCAGAGGGGCCGTTTATCAATAAAGCCAAAAAAGGAGGATTTCCCCTCGAGTGCATTCATCCCGCTGATACAGGCCTGCTCTCTGATCTCATCTCGTATTCGCAGAATCAAATATCGATGATGACGCTCGCTCCTGAAGTCGTTGATCAATCAGTACTCGATATGTTGCGATTAAATCATATCATTGCCGCCATAGGCCATACGGATGTTTACTATAAAGAGATGAAATCCTACCTTGAAAAAGGATTGAATCATCTCACCCATGTTTTCAATGCCATGAATGGTATCCATCACCGGGAGCCAGGTCCGATCCTTGCCGCCTGGGAAGACCCTTCTTCTACTATTCAAATCATCTCTGATGGACATCATCTTTCTCCCGCAATTGTACGAATGCTATATCATTTGTGGGGGCCAGATCGGTGTATCATTATCACAGATGGCCTTAACAGTCAAGGACTGCCAGATGGCGAATATGAATATCTTGGAAAATCATATGTCACGGAAAACGGACTCGCCAAATATCATGATGGTACCCTGATCGGAACGACATTCGGCATGCTGGATATGGTGGCACATTTTAAATC
Source organism: uncultured Cytophagia bacterium (assembly GCA_964400115.1). GTDB lineage: Bacteria > Zhuqueibacterota > Zhuqueibacteria > Residuimicrobiales > Oceaniaggregativiventaceae > Oceaniaggregativivens. The sequence continues at coordinate 1,370 of CAYNUX010000156.1, read as the reverse complement.
ATTTACCGGATGTTCCTTATCACAAGCCATAAATGCCGCGAGTATAAATCCTGCCAGACTCCTTGGACTCAAAACAAAAGGGGTGATCGCACCGGGTTATGATGCTGATATTATTATTTTTGATTCTGATTTTGCTCTCCACTATACCATTATAAAAGGCAATGTCGTATATTATGCTTCTTGAAATATAATTTTCAACTATCCAGGAACTTATTCTCATCTGATTCATACCAAATCTACAGAGTATTCTAGTATCCATTTCACAAAACGGCTCAAACACAAGTCTCAGTATTATCGAATTTGAATATTTCGAGCTCAATGTTGGTTCTTTTAGGTAAAGAACGAGGACCCTATGATTGGATATAGATTTGCCGATTATACCCCTGATCCACGAAACAACAATCCTTTTCAGACTCTTGGATATTTTCACCCAATTATTGATTTTTACCTCCGGGGATGTTGAAGAAGCACAGAGTTGGTTAACCGCTCTGAACCAGGAACACGGTCTGACTGGCGAGGATTCTGGATTGGGGGACTTTTCAGGATTTGAAAGACAAGGGTTTTATACAAGATGATCCACAAAAGCACGGCCTTTTTCAAATAACCTCCAAAACAGTCATAGGGCACTGGCAGTCATTTTTAATGACCAATCTCCAATGCCCTGATTTTTGTTTTAGACTCTTGTTCCTTTTGGGTTCCGACCATCCCCAGGCTAATCTATTAATGGCAAAAAGGGTAAAGCTAAAAGCAGTTTTTCTTCTCTTGCTATACTCCCTAATTGGACATGATAAAGTAACTGTTGTTTTTGTGTCTCAGGCAAGAGTGACCACAGAGGCAACTGCTCATCAAGGATAGAACGGGGGGCAGGTGACTTTACGGTATTTAATAACTTTATCAGTGCGGATAGGGAATCTTGTGGTTTAGGATAGATCTTTAGCGAGATCAGCTCGTTTTGAGGAATGCCCAGTCTGCGCTTAACAATAGAAAAGGTCTCTTCCAATCCCCCCAGCGTATCGACCAACCCTACTTTAAAAGCTTCCAGGCCAGTCCAGACCCGGCCTTTGGCCAGCTTTCTTGCGGATTCGTATTCAAAGTCTCTCGCTTTTGCAACCTTGGAAACAAATCGTTCATAGGTTGTCTTTGACAAGCTGCGAAAAGTTTGTCTGTCTCGCGCAGAAAATGGAATAAATGGATTTAGAAAATGCGCGGATGACGACGTGCCCACGGTATCCACACTTGCATCCAGTTTGTCCAGCGTACTGCTGAAATTGGGAATGATCGATATTACCCCAATAGATCCGGTCAGAGTCTGTGGATGTGCAATTATCGTATCGCATGCAGCTGCAATATAATATCCCCCTGATGCGGCC
>CAYNUX010000155.1:0-8449 GCA_964400115.1 uncultured Cytophagia bacterium | reverse complement strand
GAGTCCAGAAATACACTTTTTGATTCTTGATCGGGATCGACATTGCCTTGAGCAAAAGCATCATCGAAGACAAAATTGCGATATTTCTTTTCTTCTTCTGCAAGGGTCTGGTCAGTCTCTGAGGAAACTTTGGCCAATTGCTCCTTATCCTCTTTGAGCGATTTTACAAAGGCGGTTTCTTCTACTGTTACATCTCCTGGCTTGATGTCGAGGGGATTCTTGAGCTGAAAAAGATCATAGCCTCCATAATAAAAAGTCACAAATGCCATTCTGTTGGCTTCGCCACCCCAACTGGGCTGATAGACACCCGTCAATACGTTGGTTATGGGCCATTCTTGTTCGTTTTCTATATCCTTGAGATAGATATTGCTGACACCGGATCGATCCGAGACAAAAGCAATCTTTGTTCCATCGGGGCTATAAATCGGTGTACTATCATTAAAATCGCTTTCTACGACTCGGCGCATTTTTTTTCCGTCTAGTGTGATCTCATAGAGATCATAATTTTTCATATCCGGAATATCAAACGGCATCAGACCTGTTGGAATGTTATCCAAAAGATAGGGTCCTCTGTCGCTGGCAAAAATCAACTTGCTTCCATCGGGTGACCAGCGGGGCTCGATATTGCTAAAAATATCATCGGTGAGTTGGATCAGTTCTTTGGATTTTTGATTATATATATAAAGATCTCCCTGGCCGTTTTTAATCCCCATGAATGCAATTTGATCTCCATCAGGACCCCAGGACGAATTATAGATACCATCCAGATTCAACTGAATGCTTTTGACGATTTCAGCTTCCTTTACATCCACAAAATGCAGGGCATCTTCTTCCCCCGCCTTTGCCGTAAAGACAATCATCTTGTCGTCCGGGCTCCAGGAGATATTGGGCCCACGCAACCATTTTAGCTCTTCGAGATTACCCGCACGTTGCCCGCGTACGAGTTTGCCGAGCATTTGTCCGTCAATGGCACTCATGAGATATATATCAAAGAAATCATCCTTGTCTGAAATAAAGGCGATCTTGTCTCCGCGATTGCTGACAGCCGGACTGGTATTGATAAAATTTCTGTCCTCACGGTGGTCAGTCAATCGTTTGGCAAACTCTTCCGGTTCTTCACGATTCTCAACATCAGGCCAATAGGTTTTCTTGAGTTCCCGGTGCCACTTTTCGGTTAAATCCTCAATTTTCATTCCAATGGCTTGCTTGAAACCCGCTTCGACACTCTTGTTGATCTTTATTTTCCCCATTATCTCGCCAATTTTCTCATGCCCATATCGATCTGCAAGAAAATGGAGCACAGATTGCCCACCCTTGTAAGCCATATATGCATTTAAATAAGGAATTGGCGGAATATATCCATTGAGCGTTGCATCGCGCATAAACATATCACTTTCGATATCCCATCCACGGCTCTGGAATTCGGCCAATCCCTCGATCAACCACAAAGGTAACTGCAATTGCGTCATTCCTGTAATGATGGATTGAACACCTGCACCATACAGCATTTGCAGCATAAACGCATGTGTTAACTCGTGATGAATCACATGCCGGAATTTTTCCCACTCGCCTTCGTAAGGAACGACGACACGATTTTTAAAAAATTCGGTAAAACCACCAACACCTTCTTCAGGCGGACTGAGATCGACGTTGGTTTGACCAAAATCATTATGGCTATTATAAACGATGATCTTGATACGATCAACCAATTCGTAACGCAGGTTTTTTACCAATTCTATATAACTATCCTCAGCTACTTGTGCCGCAAAGGTTGCAATCTCATTACCTCCATCGGTAAAATAGATATCGAAATGCTCTGACTGGAGAAAATGCCAGTCAAAATCAGTATACTGGACCTTGTTTTTACCAAAATAGTACTGAGCGTGTACGCCACTGATGGTCAACAGTATAAATGCAGCTATGACATATATATATTTTGATTTCATAGCACGCTCCATTCATTGAAAATGAAATTTCATGACTGTCAATCGTAAGCCATGATTAGACGATTAATCACTCTGGTTTATTCCAAATCAGATCAAGAACCGCAAGTTAAATATTTTTCTCATAAACCAAAAGAAAAATATAACTCGATTATTGAATGTAAAAACAGTCAAATAAATTACCCTATTCCATATTCTCTATCCATACCTTGCTCTGCGCAAGGTACTAAATTCTACTATATTTGTATAACCCTGGTTCCATAAAACTCTTGCAATAATGCAGCGATGGGCATTAAACAGGCACGCGTTTTGTATTGTTTGCTTTTTTCTTATTCGCTCGTTATATTTACGCATCTATATAAAATTGAATGGAAGATTGTATGAATTGGCTTAAATCACTCGGTCTATGGACATTGGCACTCCTTATTACGGTTAGCTCTGCCGTATATCAGCGGAGAACAGGCCCCACGTATCCAATTGAAAATAGTATTGAATTTGCCGGAACAGAACTCTCTTATACATTGTTGCGTAGTCACGGCGGAGAAGGTGATATGCCCGTAGAGATTATGATCCCTGACAGCACCATCGATGGCAAATTATTTTTCAGAAGGTATAAATCTTTGGATGACTGGGCCAGCCATCAGATGATACGTGATGACAGCCTTGTTCACTCATCTATTCCGCATCAACCTCCTGCTGGAAAAGTAGAATACTATATACAGTTGACAAAAAACGATATATCTACCACTATTCCACAATCAGAAACTGTAATCACCCGCTTTAAGGGAGATGTTCCCGCCGCAGTTCTTATCCCTCATATTCTTTTTATTTTTACTGCTATGCTGGTCTCCACTCGAACCGGGCTCGAGGCCCTCTTTTCACATGAACACCTGACATTATATACTGCCTGGACTCTTGTTTTCCTTTTTATCGGCAGTATGATCATGGGCCCATTGGTGCAAAAATATGCTTTTGATGCTTACTGGACTGGTTTTCCATTTGGTACAGATTTGACGGATAACAAAACTCTTATTGCCCTGACTGCCTGGATCGTCGCCTATATCATGCTCCGAAAACGTCCAAAAGCCAAAGGGTGGGCTCTATTTGCTGCAATCACAACGCTGGTAATATTTTTAATTCCGCATAGCATGATGGGATCAGAGTTGGACTATACAAAACTCGAAACACAATCCATACAGCAACCGGAAAACTAGATCAATCCCCGCATTTTTGATTCAAAAGCACGAATTTCATCATTAGAAGCCAGAACACCAATCTCGAGATGAAATGACCTTTTTTCTCCTGGCTCGATCACCTGCAGAGCTCCTCGCCGACGAGCCTCACTTCTGCCTTCCGGACGACAATTACCAGGTTCCATACCAACCACAAAAGTCCCTTTTGCAAGCATCCTCCACTCTGTGTATTCTGGCATCTCTTTCTTTGGATAACTGAGATAGACACCCAACCCCTGATTCAGATTGAATTTTCGGTTTACCAAAGCGACGCGCACCAGACCCTGATCATCGGTATCCTGGTCAATGAAAAACACTTGCTCCGTAAAGTCGCTTGCGGGAGACGCAAATTCATCAAAGGTATCCAATCCTCTCTCTGCTTCGTGATCTCTTGCCTCAAGACTATTAACGACACCGATCAATTGAGATCCGTCATCCAGCAAAGGAAATCCCATATTGCAATGATATAATACCATCAACGGCATTGATTCGAATCCCTGGTTTTCAACCACATCCTTGATACGCAGAGTAGATTCGCCCATTTTGCACTGAATGGTTCGTGTTAAAACAAGATTAGGACCAAAAATCTTTGCCTCGCGCATGACACCACTCATCCACAGGATATAGTCATCGTGCTCCCATTCCCCGCCAAATGCAACATCTCTTGCTGGCACATTAGAAATCCGGCCATGCAGACCCAGCTCTCCATCATCATCATCTTGTTCAGGAGGGCCAACATGCGTCAACCCACAGGTGACCATCAATCCTCCGGGCATCGACCATAACCAACCCATATCATGCGAATCATAAAATGCAGGTGCCACAGGTCCTGCTGGTGAATGCCAGGTCAGAGAGGCGCCCTGAAATTTACACTCGAAAATATCCAGGCAGCGATCGGGCAGTACCATAAATTCCAGCCCCGACCCGGTATGAACGCACAAGGCGCTGACACCTTTTTCTGTTCCGTTTGTCAGTTCGACAGGACGAATCCCTGCTATTTGTGAAACATCACCTACATGGTGCAACACTTGCTGCCGGTTCATCTCTTTACCGTAAAGTATTGCCATAATCACCCCAAAACAATTCACTTTTATTCTAATACTATATAATAACCTAATACTATATAATAACATAAATCCAGGCAAAATCCAAGGGCTATTGCTTTGAAAATACGTTGCATTTTCCCACCATTTTTTGCATTTTGTAAAATTCAATGAAAAGGAGTACACTATGAAACGTTTTTTTATCCTGATACTTTTTTCGGCTATTGTATCGCCATTGATTTCACAAACCATAAAACAGCAAGGGAGCTTTTTTAAAAATGGTGTTCCTCTGATTCCGGAACCCAAAGAAATTATCTTTAATACAAAGACGCATATCGCGCAATCCATAAAAATTGAATTTGCAATCGACATCGACCCGACAATCAAAAAAGTCCTTGAACTGAACATTCATCTTTCAGAAAAGAAAGACGGACTCAAAGAGATCGAACTCGTCAAGGTTGAGGCTGAAGAGCTGGATTTCAGCGAGCAACAGCAAAAAGAGGGTTATCGGATTATCATTCAAGAAAAAAAGGCAATTATTCAGGCTGTAACAGATGCGGGTCTGTTTTATGGAGCCCACACGTTTTTACAGCTTGTCCAGCCCGATGGCACTCTTTTTACCGGGAGCGTAACAGATTGGCCTGACCTGGCATGGCGGGCTGTTCATTTTGATTCAAAGCATCACCAGGATCGTTTTGATTATTATCAGGACATTATTCCAAGACTTGCAAGCTATAAAATAAATGCTATCGTGTTTGAAATCGAAGATAAATTGGCTTATACATCACATCCGAGAATAAGCGCTCCGGGAGCATTTACCAAACAGCAGCTTCGACAATTGGCTGACTTGGCCAGACAACATTATATCGATTTTGTTCCACTGGTTCAAGGGCTTGGTCATGCTCGATATATTCTCAAACACCCGGAATACAAACATTTACGGGAATTGCCTGAAAGCACCTGGCAATTCTGCCCGCTAGAGCAAGAGAGTTTCAAGGTATTGTTCGATCTTTATGATGAAGCTATCAACGCCACGGGTGCGGAAACTTTTTTCCACATCGGAGGAGATGAATCCTATGATCTCGCTCTTTGTCCGGACTGTGCGAAACGCGCCGAAAAAATCGGTCGGGAAGGCATATATCTTCTCTGGCTTCAAAAAGCCGCAGATTATATCTCAAAAAAAGGGTTAACGCCTATTATCTGGGATGATATGATTCTACAATTCCGTCCGGAGCATATGGTGCAATTGCCGAAAGATATTGTTTATATGCGCTGGAACTATATCGACCCCAAAGTAGAAAAAACCACCTTGTTTGAGCAGGGATTCCGCTGTATGGTCGCTCCGGCTACCCAGTGTACGGTTCCGCTGTTTCCCGACTATGAAAAGCGACTCTATAACATTGCCTATTTTATCCCTTCAGGAAGAGACCTGGGAGCTATCGGATCGCTGTGCACGGCCTGGGATGACGCTGGTTTGCATATGGAAACCTTTTGGCAGGGATTTATTGCTTCTTCAGAATATGCCTGGAGCGGTGACAAGCCCGGGATTGATGAGTTTAGAGCAAAATTCACAAGACTGTTTTACGGACCAAATGCGCAAAATCTCTCCACTGTCTATAATGCTCTGGCTCAGGCAGGTGAATTCTGGCAGAATAGCAGAGGCGCTCATGTCTGGGAACGTAGCCGCCTCAATCGTCCTATCGAATTTCCGCACTTGCCCAATGAACAAATTCATTACGATTCGGATTGGTCTTCCACCCTGGATGCCAGCAATGGCGCCTATAGCTTTATGAAAGAAGCAAACCGGCTTGATTTGCTTTACAAACATGCAGGGGAAATATTACAGCTTAATCTTAAAAACAATCCCAAACAAGAGATAAATCTTAAAGTCTTGAATTCAATTGTGACTTTGCTGAGATATAACGCGGAACTGTTACGTACCCGGTATCATCTCGCTCTCGATTATAGCCGAGCGAGTGCTTGTGCAGATAGCGCTGACTATGACAAAAGCTTAACGCATCTAAAGATTGCGCACAATCGTTTGCAAACTCTGCTAGACCATCAGCAGCAAGCAAGAGAACATCTAATTATGGCCTGGGAACAAACCAGATATCCCAAAGACCGGCGTGATCTGGGCAGGGCAATGTCATATTTTGTTCCCCCTAAACATATTCATTTGGCTGAATTGTCTGCAAACTATGACTATTTATTTTGGCTCGAAAACACCCTCGATTTAAACGAAATGACGAATTCATTGCAAAAGATCATTGTTAAAATTTCCCAGGAACAGACGAGACGAAAAACAGACCAATGGCGTAAGGAATTTGATTACTGAGGATTTGATTTTAAATTTTTATTGCAAAAACGGAAATATTCCACAGAGCAAACAGTGTTAAGCACTTTAACTCACGATACACCCATCACGATAGTCTAAGGAGAAAAACATGAAAAAACCGCGTCTGATTGTCACATTGCTTTTGGTCCTTTGCGGTGCAGCTTTTGCCCAAACCAAAACCATAGTTACTGTTTTAGCCGGTTATACCATGAGCGCGTTCGAAGAACAGGAAGAAGCAGCCGGTACACTCGCAGGCGGGGTAAGGGCCGGTTATATGGCCAGCCCACAGCTGGAAATTGGAGCAGAATTCCAATCCGCACTCGGGGGCTATACTTATGAAATGACCCTTTTTGATGTAACCATGGAAACCAGCTTTAACCAAAATGTTTTCGGATTATATGGGAAATACCTCTTTCCCTCCGCAAGCGTAAAGCCATTTGTCAAAGCTGGGCTGGGATACTATTTTGGAGATGCAAAGGTCGAATCTGATGATGAAGTATTTAACATCGATGAAACAGTAAACATCGATGCCGCCCTGGGATTTAATTTTGGCATAGGCGCCTATCTTACCCGTGCTTTGTCAGCAGAGTTTAATTATCAAATCGTGAGCAGAGAATTGGAAGGAGAAAGCATGGGCATGAACGCCTGGGCTATTTTGGTCGGTTATAATTTCAAGTTTTAGCATGTTTTTTACGTTACAAGCAAAAGCCCCCATATGCTATTATGTAAAGGGGGCTTTTTTTTATTCCTCTCCTGAAAACGCATCCTTTTTTCCAACATTGTTCTACTCTATCGAATAAGCAATCCATCAACCTTACATCATTAAATAATCCTTGCCAAAATAACAAAACATAAGCATATTATAATAAACAGAGAGAGGAGGCTAGTATGTCAAGACAAAATCGCAGGACTTTTTTAAAATCGGTATCTGCGTCTGTAGCAGCAGGCATGGCTTTCAAATTCGAGAGGATGCATCCCTGGCCGAAACGATCTTGAGCTCATCACTCGATCGCAAACGGCCCTGGTGAGGGTTCAGTAAAACTGGGAGCCTCTACCGACAATAATCGCTTCTCCCTGATTCATGATCGCCAAAAGCACACCGAGTAGATGTTTGAAATAACGATCCATATTCAACATACGGGTATCCATCAGAGTTCGAACAAACGACTGTACCTCTCCCTGACGCCTTTCATCAAACCACTCGACCACTCTTTTGCGGACTTGGCCTCCTTTGCAATGTTTTCAACCAACACTTTATCATAAACCGGCCATTCCAGTCGCTGATTTAAAATTTCTGCGACTCGATCACCACCGGCGCGATGCGAGCGGGAAATACTGATCACAACGTTTGACCAGGGCCCTTTCAAGGGGTTATGTTTTGGAGCACGCTTGCGGATTTCATACAATGTAACCTGGCTGGCGACCAAACGATGCCATTTGATATGATCATCCTTATGATAGACCATAGCTCCCTCCTCTATTTAATGCAATAAAAACAGATAACTGACAAACAAAACCAGTATCCGATCACAGGGTATAAAAAATGGGTCTATAACGTTTTGAGAAAAGTCTATAATAGTTTTGCGCTAATTTTGGTATTTTTTTAGGATTTTCACCTAACGTACCAGTAATAGTTTTACAGTTTTAGTTTGGCTTTCGCTTTCAAGGTTTGCAAAGTAAATGCCTGCGGCTACGTCGAGTCCAGCATTGTTTCTTCCATCCCAAACAATTTGATGCGTACCTGCTGACAGTTCCCTGTTTACAAGCGCACGTACCTGGCGGCCTAGTACATCAAATATACACAAGTTGACAAGGTTTTTATCCGGCAAAACAAATTGTATATTTGTGGACGGATTGAATGGATTGGGGTAATTTTCAAGCATGATAGTTTCCGGC
>CAYNUX010000154.1:0-8476 GCA_964400115.1 uncultured Cytophagia bacterium | reverse complement strand
GTGCGCAAGGACACGTTCATCTAGGTATCATTTTTTTTCAAATAATACAACATCTCTTCCTGATTGATGCGCATACGGGCAAAGATATCGAGGATGAATCCTACCATCAGGCTGAGCACGGCCAATAGGGCAAAAAATCCGGATACAAATCCGGCCCACTTGTGCGGGGTAAATTCACCGACCCGGACATAGTGAAACATCAGAAACACGCCGTTGGCAAAAGCAAAGGCAAAAAAAACCAGTCCCACACCGGCAAAAAGCCGGAACGGCCGGTAATCGCGCAGGGTTTTAATAATAATTTTCAATGTCTGGTAGCCATATTTGATCACATTCGACGCTATCCTCGATTTGCCGATTTCCCGCCTGCCCTTGACCCGTACCGGTATTTCCCGGATCTGAACTTTTTTGAATGCGAAATTCAAAAAGGTTTCCTGGGTATAAGTAAAATCTCCAAAGAGATTGAGTTTGAGCAAAGCATCACGTGAATAGGCGCGGAATCCGCACGAGACATCATAGAATTTTTGTCCGGTCATCTTGCTGATCATATACGACATGAATTTGTTGCCATAGAATTTCACCTTGCCCATGACCGGGAAAAAATTACGATCGCTGAACCGTGAGGCGGTCACAAACTCGGCTTCTCCGTCGACAATGGGTTCGATCAGCGAGGCGATATCCTCAGGATTGAATTGACCGTCCGCATCGATATTGACCGTTACATCGGCCTTGAGTTTCAGGGCCATAGCGCGACCGGTCTGAAACGCAGCGCCCACGCCGCGGTTCAGGTGATGAGACCTGACGATGGCGCCATGCTCCTGCGCGATCGCTGCGGTATTGTCTGTAGACCCGTCATCCACGACAATGATATGATCCACAAAACCGGGGATCTGTTGTAAAACCCGGGCGATATTATCCTGCTCATCCAGGGCCGGAATGATGACAGCAATCGTAGAATCATTAAACATCAGTTGACCTCAACATTCACAGGTGAATAAAGCAAAAGCTGACACCCCTTAAAATCCATGGTTTGCAGGTGCTGGCGGTTCGTCTGTAAAATCATTTGTAACCGTTCCATTTCTTCAGTCGGATACAAATGTCCAAAAGCGACCCACAACCGGCCCTGGATATGTGCAAGCTCGCCAAAGTGCCGGTCATAGGCTGCCATATCATCGGCCAGTTCGTGACCATAGATCACATAGAGATTGCACTTGCCTTCCAGGTCGATCTGTTTTGGATACCCGGCCGGGTGATCCGTGGCATAGACCCAGAACGGCAGGATCGCCCCCCAATGCAGATAGACCGTATCTCCATCCTGTGCCGAGTCGACCAGGGTGTGCATGAGTTCGTCGACATGTCGTCCGCCGGCATGTTTCAGATGGCGTACCTGCATCATGTTATCATAGCCTGTCAGCGCGACAGGGATGAACAAGAGAACAGCCAATGCCATTTTAATGATTTTGCGACGAGGCTCGAGCCTGCCGAACACATCGTGAATGCCATAGACGCTCAATACAACATAGGCAGGAAGCATATACAATAACAGTCTGTTAGCGGTAAAGGGAAAATTGCCGACAAAAGAGGCGGCCAGAGGAAGAAGCATGGGCAAAAAATAGAATCCCAGCAGGGGCCATTTTTTATTTCTGCCATGACTGTAAACCGCCCAAACGACCAGCACATTGATGGCAACTCCCCAGGCCCATGAATCATTGAAAAAATAAGCGGGCAGTTTCAGAGCTTGATAGGCCAAGCGGGCCAGATAATAGGCGACATACGAGAGCTCGTGCCAGCGGGACCAATCGAACAACTGGGTACCAGAGCGTGAGATGTGGGTGAGAAAAGAGTCATTGCTCACGGCTTGTCGAATGCTGGTGAAATAGAGTCCGGCAAGCGAGAGACCGAACGCTCCTGCAGAGGCAAAGAAATTGCGCCAGGTCCGGGTCAGCAGAGTGCCGGTCTTTTGGCGCCAGATCAATACCAAAAACAACACAGCGAACGCAGATGCGGCTGTAAACAGGGTTCCAAAGGCGAGCCAGATACCGGTGCAGGAGACCAGAGTGAACAATGCCCAATCCCGCTTTTGATTATACTGCCAGATGCGATAGGCAAACAAGAGGATCAGGCTGCAAAAAAAAATGTCGGCGGTATAGTGCTTGAGCGCCTTGGCATTGACCAGCATCTTGTCAGCGATCATACCCGAAAGGACAATCGTCAACCAGGCCCATTTTTTGCCATAAACGGATCTGAAAAGAAAAAAGATCGCCCCGGTGCTCAGGATGGCAAACAAAGAGGGCCAGAACCGCAATGCGAAATGATTCTCTCCGAACAATAACACGGCTCCTCGCGTCAGCAGAGCAAACAGAACCGGTGTATGCATGGGCCAATTGCTGAAATAAGTGCGTTCAGCTTCCTCAGGCCAGACAAAGTGATGCAGGCTCCAATCCGGCCCGAGCAGAGTTCGGGCACGGTACAGTTCATCGCTTCCCAGCACGATTTTGTCCATACCATAGAACTGCATCCAGGCTGCAAAGACCAGGAGCAACACAACAACGATTTTATACAGATTATGATTTTTTGCCATTTCCGTTCGCATAATAAGAGTATAATCGTTCAAACTGCTCCACCTGGAGCTTTAATGAAAAGTAATTTTCAACCCGTTGTCGGGCATTTTGTCCCATCCGGATGCGCTTTTCGTGATTTTGAAGCAGGGATAAAAGCGCTTTAACGAGCCGACCGGGATCTTTTTCCGGCACCAGAATACCGGTTTCACCGTCGACCACCGCTTCTTTGGTGCCATCGACAGGTGTGGCCACGACAGGCAGGGCCGTGGCCATCGCCTCCAGAACCACATTAGGCAATCCTTCATAGAGCGACGGAAGCGTAAAGATATCGAACAGGCGCAGCAGCTCCGGTACATCGCGACGAAAGCCCAGCAGAATAAAATGGTCTTGCAGTCCGTTTTGCCTGATTTGGGCTTCCAGTTGATTGCGCAGAGGCCCATCCCCGGCAAGAACAAATTTCACTTTGGGATACTGGCGTGCCACGAGTTTTGCGGCATCGATCAGATAGGTGTGGCCTTTTTGTTCGGTCAGTCTGGACACCTGACCGATGACCACATCATCGGTTTCGATACCAAGGGATGAGCGTGTGATCTCGCTTGTTGCGGGCTTGAATTTTTCCAGATTCACGCCATAGGGAATGATCGTGATTTTTTGGGGTGGCACTTTGCGTTTTTCGATCAGCCAATCGGCTGTGGCTTTGGATACCGAGATGACCTTGTCCACCTTGCGTATGGCATAGCGATAGGCGAACAGTCTGTGCGGCACCAGCCATTTGGGTGACGAAATGGTTTCCCAGGAAAACACGCCTTTTGCGCCGCCTTTGTGACCGGCCAAAGCGCCAAGCACATCCGCATAAAAAAGTGTGGTCATGACAATATCGATTTGTTCATCGCGGATAAACGCTTTTAGACGTTTCAAGAGGTCGATATCGACCCGTTTTTGACGGTAAAACGTAATGATCCGGCAGTCGAGCTTTTGGAACTGGTCTTCGATTTCATTGCCGAGTCCCAGACTCATCACCATGGTTTCAAACCGTGTGCGATCCATATGTTGAACGAGTTCAAGCAGCTTTGTTTCAGCTCCCCCAAAATTGAACCCTTCTACGAGCTGCAAAACTTTAATTTTTCCCATTTGTTGTTTTCCCTCAACGTGGTGATCAGATCCCCCAATTCTTGTGCTTTATCAGACCAGGTATAGGAGCTGTACACTGTTTCTCTTGCTGCAATGCCTATTTCCCGGGCAAGCACAGGATCATTCAGTAAAATGAGAATATGATGTTTAAAAGCGTCCCAATCGCCGGCGGAATAGAGCATGCCATTTTTTGCATGATCGATAATATCGGATATCTGCCCGAGAGCCGGTGCCACGACCGGTTTTGCCAGAGACATGTATTCGAATATCTTGACCGGTGAAAAATAAAACACATCGATTTTCGGATAAGGGGCTATGGCGATATCGAACAGGGAAATATAATTTTTCACCTGATCATGGTCGACATGCTCAATAAAATAGATACGTTTTCTGTGTCTCGGTTCAAAATAATCCATAAACTGTTTGGCTTGGGCCCCGCCGCTGCCGACAAAAAGAAAGACAATATTTTCATTGTATTGCATCAGGGCAAGGATGCTTTCTTTCATAGGCACCAGACCGTGCCAATGGTGCATAGAGCCCACGAATCCGATAACCCGGGCGCGAGGATCGATTCCCAGCTGTGTTTTTGTCGTCAAGACCGCATGTTGCTCTGGCAAGTCGCCCCCGTCTGCGCCGTTGGTAATGACCCTGAATTTTTGTGGATCCAGTTCATGCGTGTTTACATAATAATCGAGGGCGACCTTTGACTGGATAAAGATGCCATCCGCTTTTTCCAACGCCCACTTTTCACAGGCTTTGACCGTTTTGGGCCAGAGATGAGGGCCTTTATGAAAGGTCAGCCATTCATACGACATGGCGCCGTCGGCCTCGATGAGCAGCGGAATGCGATATTTTTTTGCCAGATAGACCGCCGAGAGCCTGAACAAATCCAGACGAACGATAATAATGTCTGGGCATTCTTGCCTGATGATCGCGCGTTCCTGAAAATAATCGCGAAAATTATTAAACAGTTCCTTTGGAGTAAAAAAGAGTGTACGCAGTGCGATCTTGAAAAACGGAGGATCTGTTTTCTCTTCCTCTTCCCGACCTTTGGCTTCATGACGCCAAACCATTTTTACCTGGAAACCGTTATATCTCAAGTGTTCGAAAAGTTTTACAATCTTGAGTGTCGAACCGATCGAGCTACCATAAAGATCGTTCATGTAATTAAAATAGAGTATCTTCATGCATGGCCTCTTTTGCCACTCTTTTCCGCATAAACGGATATCATCTGTCCATCCATGGGGTGATGATGATGCATTGCATACGTTATGATATTTCCAAAAACTTGCCAGATCGCTTTCAGCGATCCCGGGACAGAATGGTTGTAATGGTGTTTCAAGCTTTTCCAGGAGGTAAAGCATCCTCTTAAATAATACAAATTGCGTTCGAATAATGGTGTTGAATAGGTAAAGAGAGTCTTGATTTCAAACCCATTCATCTCAAAGAGTCTTTCAAGTGACCGGGGAGAAAAATGATTCAAATGCCTTGGCAAATCCAGATGACGCCAATGAATGTTCCAGATCCGGGCATCAAACGACTCGATATTGGGAACTGTGATCTCGAGGGTTCCTCCTTTTTTAAGGCATCGATATAATTCTGAGACGATAGACTTTAGATCGCTCAAGTGTTCCAGTACCTGATTGGCTCGGATCCGATCGAAAAATTCATCCTCAAAATTCACGCGTTTTTGTTGGGCATCTTTAACGACGAACCCGAGTTCTCTGGCTCGATCGACACCAGGACCGGGTATATCGACACCAAAAGCCTCCCAGCCCTGATTGCGCATTTGAATCAGATATTCACCTGCTCCGCAACCAAAATCGAGAAAGCGACCCTTTGTTGCAGGTACATCCTTTAGCTCTATTGATGGAGGGCGATAGGAATAGTAATCCTCTCCATAGAATGCAGCCAAGTTTTCAAAAAGAGGTCTGGGATGGGTATATTTTAAGCCACACTGTAGACACTTTACAATTTGAAAATATTTCAATGAATATACGATATCACATGCCAACATGATCTTGTCATACTGTTGTTCACCACAGAGCGGGCAGGCGGTAGTCTCTAAACTCGCATTTTCCACAGTCATCGACGATCCTTTTGACGCATCTAATTTTGTATGACCTGCACGTTTTCCGGGGGAGCCGGAGGAATGGTATCCGGTTCAAAGTCCTCTCCCATATAGCGAAATCGCATAGCATCCGCGATAATGACGCCATCAGCTTTATCTGACAACTGCACGTAACACGTTTCACCAGCAGTGAGATAGGCATATCCCAAACGGTTCCATTGTCCTTCATTGATTCTCTGATTGATCGTTCCTCTGATCTTTACCGTATCATTGGTTACGATTTTAAATGGGACATTGGATCCTTCATTGCTGGTGCTGGAATAATCGCCATGCCAGCCATGCCATTCGCTGATTTCATACCAGCCGGCAACTCCAATAGTAGGACGATAGGTAGCCGTGGAACTGCCATCCCCCGGTGATATGGCATGATAGCCCCAGGCTTCATTAAAGTCACCGGCTTGAAGTTTATCGCCACGCTGACACCAATAGGGATTTTGATTTTCCAGAACAGGATCACCCCGGCTCACCTGCTGCGACCAGCCGCCGACCAATTCGACGGGTTTGCTTCCGGGCGAGGTATCATTATTGTAAAAATTGTCCACGATAACGTCAGAGACCACGGTTGTGGGTTCATAGAACATGAGCACCCCGTCTCCGCGCAGGTCATTGTTGGTAAATACGTTGCCGTTCAGCTCGAGAGAGCCTGTAAAGAGCTCGCCGTTATTCATGACCGGGTCCTGTCCGCCTTTGAGGCGATAGAACGTGCCGTTCAAATCCGATGCATTCAGGGTTTGTGAAGCGCCGGTGCCATTGCAAACGGCCACACCTTTGTCAAAATAGCGCACCATCAGGCCATTCGGCAATGTCTGCGGATCTCCTGTGGGATATCCCAGGTCGGTTTCGAATTCATCGTACCAGAACATGATATAATACCAATCCCCGAACACCATGCCATAATAACAGCTATACATCAATGCGGTCGTCAAGCCGAACCGCATTTTGGTGAACCGATCCTTGCCGTTATCGGTCCATTTTTCAGGGATATAATCCTCGATAAACATGATATTGGGTTTGCCGTTTTGTTCGAGGATTTTCATCCAGTCCATACAATCATCTTTGAGATAGTCATAATTGGCCCAGCGCAAAAAACCCTCGTAACAATGTCCATTCATCACATCGCGAAAATAGTTCAGGGTTCCTCCGGCATTGACGCTAAAGAGATTGGGTAAATTGGGCTGCGTCTGTTCCATCAAGGTTTGTTCATTTTCGATAAACTGACTCAGATATTGGCGATAGTGATTATTGATCCATAATCCTGCCGCATGCCGGGTGCTGCCGAATTCTTCATAATCATCGACACCGTTTAAATTCAAATCCATTGTATGGCGGTCGAGATAGAGCGTGTGATAGAAAGCATCATGGAAAAAGCCGTCAAATAATCCAAAGGTCCAGTCCACTTTACGGTTGATATTTTTCTGAGCCAGATATTCCCAGGGGTAAAGCCCGTCGACCTGAACGGACCACTGGCTCATATTGGCGAAAATCCCGGGACCCGACAAACGCATGGGGCTAAGGACAGAATCGCCTGCAGCGTGGCTGGCGCTTACCGAATAAAAATCATCCTCTCCTGTGCGCGCGACAAAAGTTGTATCACTGCTGATATATTCGACCTTGATGACGTCATCATTGATCACGGCATAGAGCAATCCCGGTCCGTATAAACCTGAATCCATGCCAACCGTTGTGGTGACATGAATGATGCGCTCATTGGGCTCTATGGGTTGTGTGAGATAACCGCGATAAGAGCGATATAAATAGTACGGTATCGGATCGCTGAACCAAAACCCATTCAGGCCCATAGCAATCAAAATCTGGTCGGGATTCATATCCCGTAATTTCTGAGCCAAAAGGGGTCCTCCGTCATCTTCCGACCCATAAATACAGGCCATATCGTATTGCGCCAATCGGTGCAATCTCGAACCCATGGAATAGGTATTGTTTGCATCATATCCCTGGTAGGTACAATAAACAGCAGTCCTTGGAAAAGGAGGATTCAGCCGATCGGGGATCTGAGCCCAAAGGTTGAAAGAGACGGAAAACAGTAAAAGAATCAAAACTCGCCATTTTGCCATAAGATTTACCTCGTATTATCCAGTTTGGTAATTTTCCAAAAGGTATGCAAACTCGTTTGCGGCCACCTCGATACGATTGGGCGAGAAAACAGATCACAGCTCTTACTCAACACAGCTGCTACTTTGCCCGGCATCCTGGGATGCCATACCCAGGGAAAGAGGCCAACCACGACTTCTTTATCAAATCCAACCATGTCGAAACGGGTGAATCCCGCTTTGGTAAATATTTCCTTTACCCGTGCAGGCGTCATAAAATGTTCCAGCTCTTGTGGTTTCCAAAAGTCAAATGGAGCCCAAGAATTATCCTCATAATTACCGTACCGTTCGGACCATTTCTTTACGAGTCCGGCGATATTGGCATAGGTCGGCACAGAGAGAAAAAGACTGGACTGTGGTTTGAGTACTCTGAAAATATCCTGGGCAGCAGCCACCGGGTCAGGGAAATGTTCAAAACTATCCATACAGACAGCCAAATCAAACTGTCCGGAAGCAAATGGCAAATACAGGGCATTGCCTTGCATAAAGCGATGGTCGTCATCCATCAATACCTGGTAACCGGGATTATTATTCAAATCGATACCACA
>CAYNUX010000153.1:0-8526 GCA_964400115.1 uncultured Cytophagia bacterium | reverse complement strand
ACCCTGTTTCTCTATAAATCCATAAAAAACAGACAATCCCTGAGGTCCGACCCCAGCACGGGACCTAAATACTTTAAGAGAATCTTATCTACGTAGAGCTCTTTTTCCAAATGCCAGCGAGGCGCGATCGCGCCCTGGGACATGCATAGAAAAATATCAAAAAGCAAGTATATCACCAAATCACCATCGTACTAAAAAAGGATTGCGGCATGGCCCAGGGGGAAGCGTGCCGAGCCCGCGCAGGATCCTGCCCACGCATCTATCGCCAACCGGTCAAGCACCTCTCGAAAAAATCGAACAACACTACCCTCCCCTGTCAAAAGATAGAATACCGCAGCGATAGGTGCGGGGACAGAGCCGGAGTGGCTCCACACCCAAACTAGCAAAAGACTTTATTAACTTCATCCTCTGACATTGGATACCGTCACCATTTACAAATCCGGTGCTCTTTATTCGCCAGCGGGCGGACATTGCTGTCAGCAAAAAGCCCCGATTCAGGCTTGGCTTTTGGAATTCCGAAATCTGTTCAGGCAAACACGAGTCGTCCTTTTGGCTCAGAAATTTCTCTGCCCAATTCCCTGGCTGTCTCGATCCACTCTTGAACAACTATTTCGGCATTTGACAGGGCTTCCTGATAGGAAGCTCCATCCGCAGCACAACCGGGGAGCTCTGGAATCTCTGCAATAAATGCAGCGTCCTCTGCACTCCAATAGATAATAATTTCATATTTTCTTTTGCTTTTCTATTCATGGATCGCATATCATTGCCGACCATATTTCCGCTTCCTGGGGTGTGGATGAATGTCTTAGCTGTGGCACCTCCTTTGACAATATTACAATTCAAAACTGTCTTATCACCGAAGGATTGCATCAAACCCACTATTATCACGGAGAATATGTCCCCGACCATAGCGGCCATAGTATGGGCAGCCTGATCAAAGTTCGCGGAAAAGACGGAAACGCCTCTCTGTATTATAATCTCTGGGCACACAATAACAACCGCAATCCCGCTGTGGGCTCTTATGATAGCACCGAAACAGTGCACGTGGATATCCGTAACAATGTGATGTACGATTGTGCCGCTTTTGGCTATAGCAGCGGTGCCAGCAAGGCAGTTTTAATGAACTATTGCAACAACTATATCATTGTCGGAAAAAACACTTCTTCGGGTAATCGTTTTACAGCCTTTAAGGCCAATAAAAACAATCATATGACCATCTACCAATCCGGCAATAAACTGGACTGGAACATGGATACTGTCCGGGATGGTGTGAATAGCGGCTGGAATATGTTCAAGGGAGATTGGAAGAAAACCACTACTCCTGTTGCCATGCCCTCCATTGTAGCAGAATCTGCAGACGAATCCTATGAACGGGTGATCGCTTTTTCCGGTGCTTATCCGTGGAGCCGCGACGCTGTGGATGAGCGCATCATCACCCAGGTCAAAACCGGTACCGGTAAAATCATTAACTCTCAGGAAGAGGCAGGTGGCTATCCGCAGCTCGAAACCGTCACCCGTGATGCGGACTGGGACAGCGATCAGGATGGCATGCCGAACTGGTGGGAAAAACAGCAGGGATTGGATTATCACAATCCCGACGATCGCAATGATATCGATACTTTAAGCGGCTATACCCACCTGGAGGTCTATCTCGGTAATAAATCACTTTTAACTGATGTTTCTCGAACAACAGTTAAAGAAAATTATATACTTGCCCTTGCCAATTATCCGAATCCATTTCATTCCGTAACCACCATTGAACTCGGATTGACAGAATCTTGCCAGATCAGGTTAATCATTACGGATTGTTCCGGCCGGGAAGTAATGCGATTTCAACAATATATGCGAGCAGGAGAACACGCCGTTTCTTTCAATGGGCAACATCTCGCTTCTGGCATCTATTTTTATCAATTAATAGCCGGAAAACATATTCAAACCGGTAAAATGCTTCACCTGCGATAATCCCGGGAAATATAAAGAAAACGTCTTTTTCACCTTTCCGGGGAATACTATCCATAAAGATCCGATTAATTGAAATGTTTTTGTTTCAAAAGATAGATACAATCTCTTTCTGGCACAAAAAAGGCCACACTTTGGCGCGCCCCTTTTTTTCTAATCAGACAGACCCCACCCACTGCCGGTATACACCCTCCAGATCCGCTTCTTTCGGCGTGCCCACATGCAGGACGACACGGTATTTCAGCTCCAGGGTCTTGCCCTTGGCCAAGCGCCACGGCTCGTCGAGAAAGTTGAGCGGCGACGGTGACAGGTGGCCGTATTCCCGGGTGAACCAGATCGGTCGCCAGGGATTGTCCGGATGCGTCATCACAGTGATGCCTTCCACCACCTCCGAATGATAGCGGCGTTTGCCGTAATAGCCACACCACCGCGCTTCTTTGCCATACGTGCCCTCTGCTCCCTGGCCGCCTTCCGAGTTTTCCAGGGTGCCGCCATAGGTACAGGAAATATCCGAGGCCGCGCGGATAGCGAAAAACGAGTGCTTGGCCCGTTCGATTTCGATATCCTGGTTGGCTTTGACTTTCAGATCCGCATCGATGACCCAGACTCTATCATCGAGAACGGTCACCTTGAATTCACGCTCGTCTGACAGGGGTGACGGCGCGCCCTGGCGAACCCATTGACAACGGTCGAGAATCTCGGCGCTCTTTGCTGTGGTCTCGCCCAGATCCAGTCCGATGGATTTGATATGTCCGGATTCGAGGCCGTTATCGGCCCAGTAATCGCCGCCATTCATGGGCTCGCATCCGAGCCACAGTCCCCGGTGATGCGGATACGGCAGGGCTGACTCGGTGGTCAGGGACATGCCCGAACCCAGGCCATTGAGTGGATAAAAATAGGGATATTTTTGTGCGGGTTTGGCACGGTACACCATCAACGGCATATTGTGCCAGCGTAGTTGGACCTCTCCATCTTTGAGATAGGCTGTCAGGCCCTCTGCTTCCTTGACCGGTTGGGTATAGTCGATAGCCTGCGCCCGGTGTGGCCAGGGTGCTGCTGTGAGCCCTGCTGCCAGTCCGGCTTTGAGTGCGGTTCGTCGGGTAATGATCTTGTTCGGCATATGTGTCTCCTGTATTTTTGGTCACTGGTTTGTTCGAGCTTGTTGTTTCTCAAATTTACTTGCTTTGGGTAATCTCCTGTCCAAAGAACACTGTATAATATAATCATTTCTCCCATTTATCCAAGATCTCTGGGCATCGAAAACCTGTTTTTAAAATTATCCCGAGCCATTTTGCTGTTCCGTGTTTTTCAGTGGCTTCCGTGGTTTAATTTCTGCCCCAAAGAAAGATCAAGAGTTATAAACAGAGCAACTTTTTTTTAGGAATAAATCCGGCAAACGGGTGTGTTTTAGTGTGTTTTAATAGATACTCCAAAAACAAGGAGGAGGATTATGAAAAACACCACTACATTTTTGATCATTGTAATCTTGATCGGCTTGACCTTTGCCCAACCCGAGGTCACCAAAGTATGGGAGCTACAGGAAGGCCTGTAAACCCCAGAGTCGGTCAATTATGATGCCGAACGCAATGTGCTCTATATTTCCAAAGTTTCGCCCAAAGGCAAAATGGTGAATCTAAAGTGGATGACCGGTCTCGATGCGCCCAAGGGCGCGGCCATTCATGACGGCAAACTGTTCGTGACCGATATCGACCGTCTCGTGGAAATCGGTATCGATGTTGGCGAAATCGCCAACACCTATACCGACGACAAAGCGATACATGCTTTTAAAATTAAAAAATAATCAGCATTCTTTTAATCCTCAGATATTTTCTTTATCATAGTCTGCAAAGACGTTCCGGATTAATCAAAATCAAGTTTTTCCAGAGGAATAAGATGAAAAGAATAATCATTTTACTGTATCTGAGTTTCTGCACCGTCCTGAATGCCCAGCAATATCTTAACCATCAGTTGCGGCTGGAGCCGGTATGGGCGCGAGTGCCCGATGCGCTGGGCGAGCCGGGATCTGTGGAAAGCGTCGAATTTTCACCTGACGGCAAGTATCTGGTCAGCGGCACAAAATTCGACCATTCGGTCATCATGTGGCGCACCTCTGATGGTGCTGAACTCTGGCGGCAATACACCGATCAAGAGGTGGAACGCGTGGGCTGGTCCACAGACAATAAATATTTGGCGGCCGCCAGTAAAGACTATAGGGTGACGGTCTATGACGCCAAAACCGGCGAGATCTTGAAAAGCCTCAGGCACCAGCGGGGCATCGATGGCCTGGCATCCCAATGGTCGATATATCGACCATTGGGATGCCAGGCCATCGATGCCCCGCTGGTGCCTGAGGCTTTTCAAGATCTCGCCGGTTTTGGCGTCATAGACCGTCACCCTATAGTCTTTACTGGCGGCCGCCAAATATTTATTGTCTGTGGACCAGCCCACGCGTTCCACCTCTTGATCGGTGTATTGCCGCCAGAGTTCAGCACCATCAGAGGTGCGCCACATGATGACCGAATGGTCGAATTTTGTGCCGCTGACCAGATACTTGCCGTCAGGTGAAAATTCGACGCTTTCCACAGATCCCGGCTCGCCCAGCGCATCGGGCACTCGCGCCCATACCGGCTCCAGCCGCAACTGATGGTTAAGATATTGCTGGGCATTCAGGACGGTGCAGAAACTCAGATACAGTAAAATGATTATTCTTTTCATCTTATTCCTCTGGAAAAACTTGATTTTGATTAATCCGGAACGTCTTTGCAGACTATGATAAAGAAAATATCTGAGGATTAAAAGAATGCTGATTATTTTTTAATTTTAAAAGCATGTATCGCTTTGTCGTCGGTATAGGTGTTGGCGATTTCGCCAACATCGATACCGATTTCCACGAGACGGTCGATATCGGTCACGAACAGTTTGCCGTCATGAATGGCCGCGCCCTTGGGCGCATCGAGACCGGTCATCCACTTTAGATTCACCATTTTGCCTTTGGGCGAAACTTTGGAAATATAGAGCACATTGCGTTCGGCATCATAATTGACCGACTCTGGGGTTTACAGGCCTTCCTGTAGCTCCCATACTTTGGTGACCTCGGGTTGGGCAAAGGTCAAGCCGATCAAGATTACAATGATCAAAAATGTAGTGGTGTTTTTCATAATCCTCCTCCTTGTTTTTGGAGTATCTATTAAAACACACTAAAACACACCCGTTTGCCGGATTTATTCCTAAAAAAAAGTTGCTCTGTTTATAACTCTTGATCTTTCTTTGGGGCAGAAATTAAACCACGGAAGCCACTGAAAAACACGGAACAGCAAAATGGCTCGGGATAATTTTAAAAACAGGTTTTCGATGCCCAGAGATCTTGGATAAATGGGAGAAATGATTATATTATACAGTGTTCTTTGGACAGGAGATTACCCAAAGCAAGTAAATTTGAGAAACAACAAGCTCGAACAAACCAGTGACCAAAAATACAGGAGACACATATGCCGAACAAGATCATTACCCGACGAACCGCACTCAAAGCCGGACTGGCAGCAGGGCTCACAGCAGCACCCTGGCCACACCGGGCGCAGGCTATCGACTATACCCAACCGGTCAAGGAAGCAGAGGGCCTGACAGCCTATCTCAAAGATGGAGAGGTCCAACTACGCTGGCACAATATGCCGTTGATGGTGTACCGTGCCAAACCCGCACAAAAATATCCCTATTTTTATCCACTCAATGGCCTGGGTTCGGGCATGTCCCTGACCACCGAGTCAGCCCTGCCGTATCCGCATCACCGGGGACTGTGGCTCGGATGCGAGCCCATGAATGGCGGCGATTACTGGGCCGATAACGGCCTCGAATCCGGACATATCAAATCCATCGGACTGGATCTGGGCGAGACCACAGCAAAGAGCGCCGAGATTCTCGACCGTTGTCAATGGGTTCGCCAGGGCGCGCCGTCACCCCTGTCAGACGAGCGTGAATTCAAGGTGACCGTTCTCGATGATAGAGTCTGGGTCATCGATGCGGATCTGAAAGTCAAAGCCAACCAGGATATCGAAATCGAACGGGCCAAGCACTCGTTTTTCGCTATCCGCGCGGCCTCGGATATTTCCTGTACCTATGGCGGCACCCTGGAAAACTCGGAAGGCGGCCAGGGAGCAGAGGGCACGTATGGCAAAGAAGCGCGGTGGTGTGGCTATTACGGCAAACGCCGCTATCATTCGGAGGTGGTGGAAGGCATCACTGTGATGACGCATCCGGACAATCCCTGGCGACCGATCTGGTTCACCCGGGAATACGGCCACCTGTCACCGTCGCCGCTCAACTTTCTCGACGAGCCGTGGCGCTTGGCCAAGGGCAAGACCCTGGAGCTGAAATACCGTGTCGTCCTGCATGTGGGCACGCCGAAAGAAGCGGATCTGGAGGGTGTATACCGGCAGTGGGTGGGGTCTGTCTGATTAGAAAAAAAGGGGCGCGCCAAAGTGTGGCCTTTTTTGTGCCAGAAAGAGATTGTATCTATCTTTTGAAACAAAAACATTTCAATTAATCGGATCTTTATGGATAGTATTCCCCGGAAAGGTGAAAAAGACGTTTTCTTTATATTTCCCGGGATTATCGCAGGTGAAGCATTTTACCGGTTTGAATATGTTTTCCGGCTATTAATTGATAAAAATAGATGCCAGAAGCGAGATGTTGCCCATTGAAAGAAACGGCGTGTTCTCCTGCTCGCATATATTGTTGAAATCGCATTACTTCCCGGCCGGAACAATCCGTAATGATTAACCTGATCTGGCAAGATTCTGTCAATCCGAGTTCAATGGTGGTTACGGAATGAAATGGATTCGGATAATTGGCAAGGGCAAGTATATAATTTTCTTTAACTGTTGTTCGAGAAACATCAGTTAAAAGTGATTTATTACCGAGATAGACCTCCAGGTGGGTATAGCCGCTTAAAGTATCGATATCATTGCGATCGTCGGGATTGTGATAATCCAATCCCTGCTGTTTTTCCCACCAGTTCGGCATGCCATCCTGATCGCTGTCCCAGTCCGCATCACGGGTGACGGTTTCGAGCTGCGGATAGCCACCTGCCTCTTCCTGAGAGTTAATGATTTTACCGGTACCGGTTTTGACCTGGGTGATGATGCGCTCATCCACAGCGTCGCGGCTCCACGGATAAGCACCGGAAAAAGCGATCACCCGTTCATAGGATTCGTCTGCAGATTCTGCTACAATGGAGGGCATGGCAACAGGAGTAGTGGTTTTCTTCCAATCTCCCTTGAACATATTCCAGCCGCTATTCACACCATCCCGGACAGTATCCATGTTCCAGTCCAGTTTATTGCCGGATTGGTAGATGGTCATATGATTGTTTTTATTGGCCTTAAAGGCTGTAAAACGATTACCCGAAGAAGTGTTTTTTCCGACAATGATATAGTTGTTGCAATAGTTCATTAAAACTGCCTTGCTGGCACCGCTGCTATAGCCAAAAGCGGCACAATCGTACATCACATTGTTACGGATATCCACGTGCACTGTTTCGGTGCTATCATAAGAGCCCACAGCGGGATTGCGGTTGTTATTGTGTGCCCAGAGATTATAATACAGAGAGGCGTTTCCGTCTTTTCCGCGAACTTTGATCAGGCTGCCCATACTATGGCCGCTATGGTCGGGGACATATTCTCCGTGATAATAGTGGGTTTGATGCAATCCTTCGGTGATAAGACAGTTTTGAATTGTAATATTGTCAAAGGAGGTGCCACAGCTAAGACATTCATCCACACCCCAGGAAGCGGAAATATGGTCGGCAATGATATGCGATCCATGAATAGAAAAGCAAAAGAAAATATGAAATTATTATCTATTGGAGTGCAGAGGACGCTGCATTTATTGCAGAGATTCCAGAGCTCCCCGGTTGTGCTGCGGATGGAGCTTCCTATCAGGAAGCCCTGTCAAATGCCGAAATAGTTGTTCAAGAGTGGATCGAGACAGCCAGGGAATTGGGCAGAGAAATTTCTGAGCCAAAAGGACGACTCGTGTTTGCCTGAACAGATTTCGGAATTCCAAAAGCCAAGCCTGAATCGGGGCTTTTTGCTGACAGCAATGTCCGCCCGCTGGCGAATAAAGAGCACCGGATTTGTAAATGGTGACGGTATCCAATGTCAGAGGATGAAGTTAATAAAGTCTTTTGCTAGTTTGGGTGTGGAGCCACTCCGGCTCTGTCCCCGCACCTATCGCTGCGGTATTCTATCTTTTGACAGGGGAGGGTAGTGTTGTTCGATTTTTTCGAGAGGTGCTTGACCGGTTGGCGATAGATGCGTGGGCAGGATCCTGCGCGGGCTCGGCACGCTTCCCCCTGGGCCATGCCGCAATCCTTTTTTAGTACGATGGTGATTTGGTGATATACTTGCTTTTTGATATTTTTCTATGCATGTCCCAGGGCGCGATCGCGCCTCGCTGGCATTTGGAAAAAGAGCTCTACGTAGATAAGATTCTCTTAAAGTATTTAGGTCCCGTGCTGGGGTCGGACCTCAGGGATTGTCTGTTTTTTATGGATTTATAGAGAAACAGGGT
>CAYNUX010000152.1:0-8558 GCA_964400115.1 uncultured Cytophagia bacterium | reverse complement strand
GATTGGGATCAGACTATAGAAAAAATGTTTGCCCCTTATGATCCTGTTGCACTGGGTATCGCCATAGGATTTGTTTCGGGACTATTGCTATTTCTTCTGACCGTCATTTTGTTGCTAAAAGGAGGATCTGTGATTGGGCCCACTCTGGGGCTATTGTCCAACTTTTTCTTCGGATATCGTGTCTCCTGGTCTGGTGCTTTTATCATTTTTTTTCAAGGTAGCCTGGGGGGTTTTTTTCTGGGTTCGATCATTGCGTGGATGCGCAACAATGTGATCGTCTGGTATGCCAACTGGTTAAAGCGAAAGCAAGAAGCTGAACAGGAACGAGACCTATTGGACAAAGTCTAAAGGAGTATATCATGCCAAATGTTCAACCCTTTACCCGTAAAGCCGCAAAAATTCATGCAGGAATTATGGCTCTGGTTTTTGGGCTTGTAGGGGGTTTGATGGTTTTTATCATGACAATCTGGTTATTGATCAAGGGGGGGCCAAATGTAGGTGCTCATCTGCGGCTTTTATCGCAATATTTTATCGGATACTCTGTCACCTGGTGTGGTAGTGTCATTGGATTTATGTGGGGTGCACTCGTGGGGGCTCTGACCGGTGCAATGATAGGATGGATTTATAATTTTGTTGCCGCCTGGAGGGATAGAAAAAAGTCAACAGATTGAGATATTCTCTGTCGGGTCAGTCAAATTAAATCGATCCCTCCAGTGTCGTAAAAAATCGTCTGCCGGTGTACGGACCATACAGATCATCGGTATGGTCCAGCAAGTTGGTTGCACCCAAGCGGATCTTCCATGTATCCCATATCCCAAAATTTACGGTCAGGTTTAAAAGATTATAGGCATCCTGCTCTTTTCTTTGATCAAGATATCTTTTCGAATTCGGATCATAGACTTTGACATTCCTGGAACCATAGAATTGATCCCTTTGCACAAATTCCAAGCGGTCTTTTATTTTCAACGAGAGAATGAGGGTTAAAGAATGAGGTGAAATACCACTGGTCAGATCCTGTTCCGCTTTTTCATCTACCTGACTAAAATTATAAGCGAACTCTGTCGTAAAGAAACGGCTGACCACAAAACGGCTTTGAATATCCACATTGTTAAAAGTCGCTTTTTCGATATTTTGATAACTCACAATCTCGGGGCGAGGCTATAATCTTCGATCAGATTGCTGAATCGAGTCTGACTAAAGTTCGTCGTTACCTCAAATCGATTGCAAAAGTATTCGAGACCAGCACTAAATCCGGTTGATTTTTCCGGCTCCCAATCGGGATTTCCGACCACTCGCCCGAAAAACGGATTTTCATAGAAACAACAATTTTTTCAGCTTGTAAACAGCTTTCTCTCAGGGTAAATTTTATGATGGGTGAGGTCCTGGAATCGACCGTTATGGTTTTTCTGCTGCTCTCATAGCCGATAACTCTGGCTAAAAGGGGTTATGAACCCGGAGGGACATGTTCGATAACAAATTCACCGGCTTTATTGGCTGCGGCTCCCATTTCAGTCCCTTCTATGAGAACATTGGCACGAGCAAGAGGCTCGAGGGTGATTGAATCTAACACCACCCCGGTGATGGCGATACTGTTTTGAGCAAATAGGGTCAAGGGCCAAATCAAAAGAGATAACAAGAAAAGGCGGTTCATTAGATGCTCACCTTTCAACTTTTAAATCGTTAACACAGTTGAGGTGCTTGTTCCGGTTAGACTGTGGTTGTGGAAATTTCATAGCTTTGAGTATACGAAATATAATAAATAGGGAAGGGGAGAACAAGGAAAAAGATCGGGATTACCGAGTCGTTTGATGTACTCTGTGATTCTTTTTTATTCCCAGGGGCCACAGGCCGGTATTTTTTTCAGCCTTTAATTTATTTTCCAGCGAATCGGGTAGCAGTGGGAAAAAGTCGATCCCGGTCAGGGTCTCTATTGAATCGAGTGGCACGACATATTTTTCCAGATCGGTAGAGAGGTATTCCTGAGGAAGCAAGAAACCGATACACGAGGAATCAGGTGAGGTTCTCAGAATGACGCTGAATATGTATTGCGGTACGGCAACCTCTCCGGGGGGCAAACGTTTTAATTCGGGGGTAAGCACAGGACCATTGATGATATAGAGATCTTTGAACGATCTTGTCCACTCTGCATAATGCATTCGCAACAATCGCCAGAGTCCGGAATTGAGTTGTCTGCTTTGCAGGGTAAGATTGCTTACATAGAAAGGCTCTTGATGTGATTTTTCAGACCATTGCATAAATTCCGCGGGTACCAGAGGTGCAGGAGTGTATCCTCTGAGATGGTACCACTCGGGTCGGGGAGAGATAACACCCAGCAGGGGATCGGGTGTAAACTCTGGCTGCGACTGGTAGGGCCCGGAGAGGCGATTCTCATCGAGATGAAACGCAGCCCATCTGGGTTGATTGTAATCCGGGGAGAATTGCAAGGTGTATCCGTAATGATTCACAACAGGATCATCGGAATTGAGTTGCGGATGAAACTGAAACTCTGCATCTCTTGTTTCGACGATACTCGAGATTTCATCGATATGAACAGGTTTTTTTGTACAGCCCGAAATGATCATGCATGCTATCGATCCACAAAAAACCAGCAAAAGCATCCGGTTGATATTGACCATGTTTTTAGAGATCCTCTTTTTTGACACATGATAATATAGCGATTCTTTTTGACAAAATCAACGTCATCATCAATCTAGCTCTTTTCACACGCTTTCAAGTCGCTGATAACACTCACGCAAAGAATAGTTTTTGCGAGTGAAAAATTATTTGATCAAACCTTTTTGGGTACCTATTTTCATGCCATTTAACAACAGATTAAAAAGTGACACAGAGACTGTTTAGCTGTTTTTTCATAGCGTCCTGGTGGCTTTGCATGAGACCATCATTGTTTGCCTGGCTTGAAATCCATGTACAACCTGTAAAGATCCCGCATATTTTTATTTTGGACAGCCACGGTTCCTTTTCACAATAAAAAAAGCAATAAAAGACGTTCTTGCGATATGCAAAAAAATTATTGCAGAGCATAACGGACAATTGGTGGTCAAAAGTCGTAAAGGTATTGGCACGATTGTCAGAATCGAAATACCCATAACCAAGCAAAAGGGGGAAGATAAGGGTGAATTCTAATGAAAAACCCATGATTTTGGTCATCGATGATGAAATTAAAATCCAGCAGCTTCTTGTTGACATGTTGAGCTATAAAGGCTATAAAGTAATAGGTGCCTCTAACGGCCAGCAGGCCCAAAAAATTCTGAATTCGGAAAACATAGATCTGGTTTTTCT
The DNA here is from genome assembly GCA_964400115.1 of uncultured Cytophagia bacterium. GTDB lineage: Bacteria > Zhuqueibacterota > Zhuqueibacteria > Residuimicrobiales > Oceaniaggregativiventaceae > Oceaniaggregativivens. The sequence goes on along the minus strand of CAYNUX010000152.1, from coordinate 5,258 downwards.
TGATTTGCGTTTGCCCGATATCGATGGTACCGACTTGCTTTTGCATATCAAACAACTCGATTCACTCTTGCCTGTCATCATTATTTCTGCTTATGGTGATATCCCTACGGCTGTCAAGGCGACACAATTAGGTGCTGCAGACTTTTTGGTCAAGCCACTGGATGCAAAGAAAATTTTCAGTGCGATCGAAAAAGAAACTATAGAACACAGTAAGGCACTTTCGCAGAAATTTAAAGTCAAAGAGTATCAGACACGCTATGGAATGATCGGCATCTCTGAACCCATGATCAAGCTCTATGAGACCATCGAAAAAACCGCACCTACCGATGCGGCAGTTCTTATTCATGGAGAGACCGGAACCGGCAAAGAGCTCGTTGCTCAGGCCATTCATCGTCTGAGCCAGCGCCAAAATGGTCCGTTTGTGCGCGTAAACTGCTCTGCCATTCCGACGCATCTGATAGAAAGTGAACTCTTTGGACATAAAAAAGGGTCGTTTACAGGAGCTTTTACCGATTATAAAGGTAAACTGGCTCATGCTCATGGAGGCACGATTTTGCTGGATGAAATCGGGGATATGGATCCACTCAATCAGGCCAAAGTCCTTCGCGTCCTGCAATCGGGTGAATACGAACCTGTGGGTAGCTCTACTTTGAAACATGTAAATATTCGTATCCTTTCTGCGACGAACAAAAATCTGGAATATGAAATCAATGAAAACAGATTCCGGTCCGATCTCTACTTTCGGCTAAATGTCATTCATATAGAATTGCTTCCGTTGCGCGAGCGAAAAGATGACATCCCCTATTTGTTTGATTACTATTTGAAATATTTTTGTGATGAATATCATCAAAAGCACAAGCGATTCACCCCTCAGGCCATGGAGGGATTGCTTTCCCGGCAGTGGAAAGGTAATATCAGAGAACTCAAAAACGTTGCTGAAAAGCTGGTTGTTTTGGGCGAAGGGCAAGTCATTTCTTTGCGCGAATTACAGGCGGTTCTCGAATTGCAAGAGATACAGACGTTGGATAGGGGAGAGTTGACCCTAAAGCAGGCCAGAGATCAATTTGAAAAGGAATTTATCTTTAACAAATTGATTGCGCACAATTATAATATCACGGCCACAGCTCAGGCTCTGGGTATCGAACGCACCAATCTCTATCGAAAAATGCACTCATTGGGGATTCGATTTTCGCGCTAGACATTATTTTTTTACGAAATATGAAAAAATGTCTTGACTTTTTAATAAATTTTGAATAACAATCAATAACAGGGTCGTGCATCATACCAGAGGAGCATATGAATTCTAAGAAATTTCTACTGTTCCTTGTTGGTTTGTTGATCGCTATCATGCTAAGCATCGGTTTTTCTCAGATCGCAAAACAGAGCAACCATCGAGATCTTCGACCCCTTTCCACTGTGGCTGCCAAACGTTTGTGATACTGCCGAGATCTTTGCTTATCAGAATTCACTGCTTACCAGTTTAGAGATGATTATCAGGTTCAACATGACATGCATACCCCTGTTCGGCGAATCGGCAAAATGGAACAAGGCAGAGGATTCGCATACCGCCGGGGGTATGCGCCTAAAAAGAGTCTGTATTTCTGGTAAGCAGCGAAAGAGATCGACACCGGCAAGAGATCGAATGACTCTTGCTGACATTGGGGGATGCGACGAGGAGACCAGAGACATGAGGGGTAGCAGTCTCTGCCAAAGACGACTTTTGGGATTGTGGTGATTCTTACCCCTGACAAATCCGAGGGGTGCCCTGGCTGGGTGCTTGGGGCGCCCAAAGGATGATTTGCCTTCCTGTTTACCTTTTTTTACACTTTTCTGCCGGATATTGATTTCTCTTTTTGAATCCATCCATTTTTTATGTATATTTACTCAAAAAAATAGCCAGGAGTAACCGATGCAATATCAATTTGGGGTGTTTGGTCTCGGTGTCATGGGGGCGAGTATGGCCCTGAACCTTGAGCGAAACCGTGTACCGGTCGCTGTGTATAACTATACCTATGATTTGACTGAAGAATTTATCCGGCGCGAAGGCGAAGGTAAAAATATGACCGGCACTCGTACGGTGCACGAGTTTATCGCTGCACTTGAGCGACCCAGAAGAATTTTGATTATGGTGACGGCAGGTAAAGCTGTCGACAGTGTGATCGCCAAACTCACTCCATTTCTCGAACCCGGTGATATCCTGATCGATGGAGGCAATTCTCACTTTACAGATACCGAACGCCGTTTCGACGAACTGGAAGGAACAGGCATTCAGTACATAGGGATGGGAGTCAGCGGAGGAGAACTCGGAGCTCTGTGGGGACCCAGCATGATGCCCGGCGGGGATGAAGGTGTCTATCGTTATCTGGAACCTTTTTTAACCCGCATTGCCGCCAAAGCTGGAGATGATGAGGCATGTGTCACCTTTATTGGCAACCGAAGTGCAGGCCATTTTGTGAAAATGGTTCACAATGGCATTGAATATGGAGATATGCAACTCATTGCAGAATCTTATGATCTGTTACGACACGGTTTGGGATTATCACCCGATGAGGTCGCCGCCACATTTACAAAGTGGAACAAAAGCGAGCTGGGATCTTATTTGATCGAGATTACATCCAAAATTGCCAATTTCCCTGATGATCAAAATAGCGGAAATATTTTACTCGATCAGATTCTCGACCGTGCCGGCATGAAGGGCACCGGAACGTGGACAGGTCAGGCCGCTCTTGATTTAGGTGAGCCGATTCCCACGATTATCGCTGCATTACATGCCCGGGCACTATCCGGTCTTGATGAAGAACGCCCCCTGGCTCAGAACGCGTATGGATCTGATGTCCAAAAAATGTCTGGCGAGCCTTCTGACTGGATCGATAAAATCAAGTCAGCCATGTATGCGAGTAAAATTTGCTCTTATGCACAAGGATTCGTGCTGCTGAGCAGAGCCTCACAAGCCTATCGCTATGGCCTCAACCTCGATCAAATCGCCAGCATCTGGCGCGGCGGATGTATTATCCGAGCCGATTTCCTGGACAAGATCCGGGCAGCCTTTGCCCAAAATCCGGATTTACCCAACTTGCTCGTTGAAAAGTCTTTTATCGATGAAATTTTTCCGCTGGTCGATGACTGGAGAGCGCTTGTAGGCGAAGGATTACGGTCCGGTATTTCTTTGCCGGCCATGTCCGCTTCTTTGGCGTATTTTGAAGCCTTGCGACGAGATCGTCTGCCCGCCAATCTTATCCAGGCCCAGCGCGATTATTTTGGAGCCCATACCTATCAAAGGATGGATCGCAAGGGCTCGTTTCATACACAATGGAACTGAGCCGGTCAGGACGAAATCGGCAGGCCAAGGAAATGGGCGAGTCTAAGGATCAATGAAAACTCTGGTCTGATCCCGATGTCTGTAAAAGACATCGGGATTTTTAGGTTATATCGTGGGATGGGCCGGACTCACAAGATTGGGTGTGTCCGCGTGCCTGCTTTCGCTGGCCCACAAAATACCACGTTTGGTCAAAGTAAACGCTTCTGAAACATCAAAATCAATGGCTTTGTGCCCCAGGGATGTATAAAAAACCCGGCCCTTACCATACACTTTTTTCCAGACCACAGGAATCACACATCCATCGACCCACGGATCGTGCTCATCACTGAATGTTGTGGTGGCCAAAACCTTGTTATTCGGATCCACATGCATGTAATATTGTTCGCTGTGCATGTCAAAATCATCCAATCCTTCTGTAATGGGATCCTCATGGTCGGTTATATTGATGCGGTAATCGATCACCCCGCCGGGATGTGCGACCCATTGTCCACCAACCATATATTGATAGCCCACATCCTGGCGAAAAGAATCTCCGAGGCCCCCATGCCATCCTGCGAGCCCGACGCCGCTGCTGATCGCTGCGCGCAGGCCCTTGGATTGTTCTTTGCTGATCTCGCCCATGGTCCATACCTGGACGACCAGATCCAATGAATCCATGAGGTCTTTATCTGTATAACTTTCGAGCGTATCAGAAACAATGACCTCAAAACCTTCCGACTTTAGCCAGGGTACAAAGAGATCGCGGCAGGGGACGGGCTCATGCCCTTCCCATCCTCCGTATACAAAAAGCACTTTTTTGGCTGTGGTACCGGAAGATTGAGCTCTCGTCATTCCGACCATGGCGGAAGCCAGACGAAGGGCCGCTGTTTTGCCAATGAATTGTCTGCGATTTACCGGTTCACTCATGATCTTCTCCAATTCAGAACGCTAAATAATGGATTTTTAAATGGTAGATGTTTTCCTGTTAAAATGCAAGCGTTTCTTTTATTTTTCCTTTTGCCAGTTTTCTAAAACCAGCCACACATCCGTTTCAACCCTGTCCCGTGCCTCCCAGCGATCCATACCCGAGAGGAGCAGGTCATCATACCGGGTCTCTGTATGCCTGATGTGTGCCCGTACAGCCAGTTCGATCATCTTTTCTGAAAACGACTTTGCAGCTGCGCTGCGGCCAACCCGTCCGCTATATTTCTGACATGCGTGTTCGGCAATTTTCTTTGCTTTTTCTGGAGGACAAGATGGATAATATTCCTCAATTTTACGGGCAAAATCCTTTATATATTTTGCGTCGAGTTCTTGTCGTTTCAAGGCAGCCCGTTCCCTGCGTCGTTCCCGGATCTCCTGATCCGCCAGACACTCTTGCTCGGCTTTTTCGATCGCCTCGAGCTCGACCAATAATCCCTGGCGTTCATACCGTTTGCGCCGTTTGCTCCATTTCAGGACAACAGCATACAATCTGCTGTATTTTTTGGACCGGCGGGTCAAGGCCGGATCACCAGAAGGTAAAAATTCCAAATGATCCAGGTCTGCACAGCTCAGACACAAAGCGCCTTTTTCCTGATCAAGCGTAATCCAGGCTCCGTCACCGAGCTCTGACTGGCATTCGTGGCACGAGCCTTCCTTTGAACTGATAAATACCAGTATATCATTTGATTTTTTTTGCATAATGCTCCCGTTTTTGCCTTAGTAGGTAATTCCAGTATACCATTTTTTCATTATTTTTTCAAGAGCTTATTACAATAGGATATTATCCACAAAGATTTTCTAAACAGGATTTGTTACTAAAAAGAAAAAGGTCATGAGACCTATAAAGCACCACATTCTTAACTGTTTGCTCGGATTGCTTCTTTTCCCGGCCTCTTTTCAGGCAAAGGAGTTTAATATTGGCCTGGCCCTTAGTGGTAGATCGGAAGAGCACACGTCTGAACTCCAGTCACGTGAA
>CAYNUX010000151.1:0-8572 GCA_964400115.1 uncultured Cytophagia bacterium | reverse complement strand
GTTCAGCTCATCCGCCAGTGTTGCAGGATCACTTCCTTGCAGCGTCAATAACATGGTGGCTCCGGTGTCGCTAATGTCTACCTTGACTCTGGATATTTGCCAGAGCGCTTTGGCGAATTCCCGTATGCGAAAATGGATTTCAGCATTTTGTGCAACGAATTGGGGAGTGAGACGGAACGAAAACCCATTAACTGTACGAGAGTCCTCTATGGCATCCCAGACCAGGGCACTATCCAACTGGATAGTTTGCTCATCACTATCGATAGAATACAACCGATAAACCCCGTCTTTACTCGTGATCAACTGGTATTCACCAACAACAGGATCCTCATCGGTAGAAAAACTCTGAAAAATATCCTCTCGATTAGTTCCCACCGTACTTTTATCGATTTTTAGAGCCAATCCCAAGCGAGCTGCTAACTGTTCTTTAAAATTTCTCGTTCGCATTTCAACCCGATGTTCCTTTGTCAATATTTGACCTTCGGTTTTTAAAAATGCTTGAACTTGATAAACAGGGATCTCTTGTTTTGCCCGATAATATAAAAAAGAAGCAAAAACAACTGTCAAGATAGCCACAAGCCAAAGACGTTTGTAAAGCCCCCGGAGATATTTTCCAAAATCGAATTGAGATTCAGGTTCTTCATCGAAACCGGGTGAAGTATAGTTGAGTTCTTCCATGATTTAATTTCTACGATAGTTTAGCATTGTAAAGTAAAAAATAAGCATCGACATTCCAAATTGCACATATCGCATGACCGTATCAAAGGTCAACCGGTTCACCCGCGGTGCAAGTACTTCATCGCCGGATTGCAAGCCCAATTCATAGAGAGAGCTTGCATCATAAAAAGCCTCGTAAAAATCATTATAAATAATCTCTTCTTGTCGCATGATATAGATCTCTTCCAGACGAGAGAGACCGGTCACGCCTCCCACCTCTTCCAGCATTTCCCAGGCTGACATATTAAGATCAAAGCGATACAAACCCGGTTTTCCAAAGCCACCGCGAAAAGAGAGACGAATCAAAGGTACAACGATAACCCGTGGATCTTTGGCAAAAGGTTTGAATTTTTCTTCCAGCAGGTTAGAGATTTCTTCTGCATTGAGATTATTGATCATCACACGCCCGATTGAGGTCAAATGAATCTGTCCAAAACCATCCACAATAAATTCCGTATCATGGAAAGTAGAGATAAACCGATCGTTTTCGACCTGGTACAAACCATCATATACGTATAATCGCACAGCATCTCCGGGTCCGACCCGAATACCCTGTTCCGATGGAATTTGCGAAAATGTCACAGTTGTCAGCAAACAAACCAGACTTGTCCAGCGCAACATCATTATTTTTTCTCCTATCGGGATCTATAGTAACGAAATCGTTTACCTCTTGTGTCAAGACCAAGCCGACGCAATACCGAGCGTAAACGGAAAAAGTCGATTTTAACAAACCCAAATCTGGGTGAATAGAGATACCGTTTAATAGACCAGGCCCCAAAGCTTGGGTTTTCAACAACAATTTTTTTGATCTTTTCATTCAAAGGCAATTCAGAATCGGTCAGGGGCGTCGTGGAGGAAGGGGGAGATTTAGGTTTTTCTTTTACCCTGGATTCAACCGGAGCCATTGTTTGAGCAATAGGTTGTGTGGCTTGACTATTAAATGAATACACTGCTTCTCGGCCCTCAATAGCACGGCAGAAATCAAAATCATCGATCGCTTCTTCAAGAGAATCATAGTTGGTTAAAATCCGATTGAATTCCAACATCTCGAAAACCTCTTTAACCTCATCGGTCATTTCAATGATTTTGAGATCACCGCCCTTTTCCCGCAATCCGCGAATTTCTCCGACAAAAACGCCCCATCCAGCACTACTGACATACTGCACAGCTTGGAGATCGATAATAAAATTGATTTTTCCTTCTTGAATCAGCTGATAGAGGGTTTGCTGTAATTCAGCAAAGGTGGTCGTATCTATATAGCCGCTGATCTGCATAAGGGAAATATCGTTCAAGGCTCCGACTTGGTCAATTTGTATAGAGATGCCTTCCATGTCATCCAATCCGTCATATTCATTGCGGATTTCTCCGCTATTCGTGCACAGAACCTAAACCTTGCAGTAAAATCGATGCCTTTCGTTTGCAAAGTGATCAGTAGGCAAGACCAGACTAAATCAGGAGCAAAGTTAATGCCAGTAGAATAAAAATCAGGAAAGCAATCAAGAGTTGCGGGACCAAAGTGTTGTTAAAAAACAATCACTTGCAATAAACATATTTCAATAATCATGTTCAATGACATTCAGAGCGATAAACATAACCAAAAAACCGTCCATCGATGAACGGTTGTTAAATCTTGAAACAAATTATGTTACAAGACAGGACATCCTTTCATCAGTGGACGGCAGTTAGATCGATTATTTCCGTTTGCCGGTAACAATTTTTTGGTACACTTTAATATATTCTTCGGCTGCGGAATCCCAGGAAAAATTTTGTTTCATCGCCCTTTTGACAACTTTTTGCCAGGATTTATCATCAGTAAAAAGAGCCAGGGCACGATCGAGAGTCGCCAACAGGGCTGTTTCATCATAATGATCAAAAGTAAAGCCCGTGCCCTTGCCAGGGTCTTTGTCCATATCTATGACCGTATCTGTCAACCCGCCAGTATTGTGCACGATGGGCAGTGTTCCATATCTCAAACTATACATCTGATTTAGACCACAAGGCTCAAATCGTGAAGGCATCAAAAACATATCACTTCCGGCTTCGATAAGATGCGCCAGTTCGTCATCGAATGTTACAAAAAGGGCAATCTTGTCAGAATGTTCCTCACTGAGAGCCTGTAACATGTTTTGATAATGCGGATCTCCGGTTCCAAGGATCACCAATTGCACGTTTCTTTCAAAAACCTTATCTTTAATTTTTTCAATCAGATCAAATCCTTTTTGCTCGGTGAGACGAGAGATCATGCCTATAACGGGTACCGATTCATCAAAAGGCAAATTGGCCTGTTTTAGCAGAGCTTGTTTATTCGCGAGTTTATCCTGTGTATTGTTGGTGCTATACTTGGAAGGAATAATGGAATCCACCTCAGGATTCCAAATGGAATAATCGACACCATTGAGGATACCTGTTAAATCTTTAGCCCTTGCCTTGAGAAAATCATCAAAACCGGATCCAAACTCTGGACTCTGAATTTCTTTAGCATACGTAGGACTCACAGTTGTTATGGCATCGGCATAGCCAACACCCAGTTTGAGAAAGCTGGCTTGACCGTAAAACTCCATTTCGCCCCCATCCTGGACGAGATCTTGAGGCAGACCAATCCCTTTGACCCCCTCAGGCGTGAAATTTCCTTGAAAAGCAAGATTATGGATGGAGAGTAATGTGGCTGTATCAGAAAAGAACTTATCCTCTCGATACTCGCTTTTTACAAGCCACGGAATCAAAGCGGTCTGCCAATCATTGCAGTGTATAATATCCGGTTCCCAGTGTAAAAGCTTTGCTGTTTCCAGAGCAGCCCTGCAGAAAAAGGCAAATCGCTCGGCATTATTGGGAAAGTCCTTACCTGTTTTCTGATCGACATAGAGTTCTTTTTTGTCAAAAAAGGGCTTGTAATCGAGAAAATAGACTTGAACCTTGGTATCGGGGATAAAAGCTGATTTTGCAGAGGCAACGTGCTCTTTGGCTCCCATTTTTACAGAGAGCTTACGCAGGCGAATAACGTCACGTAAAACATATTTTCGTTCACTGATAGATCCATACTTGGGCATCATTATTCGGACGTCGTGGCCTTTCTCGAACAGAGATTTGGGCAAGGCACTTGCCACATCAGCCAGACCACCGGTTTTTGCAAAGGGATCCACTTCAGAAGCCAGAAAAAGTATCCTGAGCCGATTCTTCATATATCTACCTACAGAGTTTGTGAGGCGGGAACGATAGGCTAAAAAATTGATTAAGATTTAAAAATACTGAATTTGGCGGAGAATTGCAATAGAAAAAGGGTGACGCTTGTCACCCCTCATACTTACAGCCCGGCCAGATATTGATTGGCCTTGGGAATATATTCGCTATCCGGATAATTATCCAGTAATTTTTGAAATTCTACACGAGCCTTTTCTCTATTTCCGAGCTTTAGATAACACAATCCGAGTTTCAACTGAGTATCGTCATATTTGTTAGAATTGCTATAGATAAATACTTTTTCAAATTCGATAATAGCCTGATGGAACTCGTTAAGACCGTAATAACATTCGCCTTTCCAATATTGACAATTATCCATTAGATTTTGGCTGCCGGACATTGCCAACAATGCATCAAACTCTCTCAAAGCCTGGCGATATTGTCGGTTATAATATAGATCCAGCGCATTGTTGTAACGTTCTTTGAAACTTTTTGAAGGAGCCATCGGTGTGGCAGGGGTACTGCCATAACTCGTTACGGTCGTGGATTTTTCTGATTTCAAATCTTGGATTCGGCGATCGCGTTCGGCGAGTTCGGCCTTTAAATTAGCGACCTGAAGATTTTTTTCATTGATATTTCTTTCGAGGGTCTCGATACGAGCTTCCAAATCTCCCTCATCCTGTGTACCTGTTGCGGATTCGTTAGCAGTGGTGGGTGTTTCTTCACTGGTTGACAATCCTAAAAGACGAAGCACTTCGTCTTCATCTGATTGACCCCTTGATTGTTCTGTACCGGTCGTATCACTGAGAGAAGAAAAATCTTCATTATCTGTTGCATTTCCCTGCTCTCTGGATCCGGCACACCCTGTAACCAAGGCAATGGCCAATAGAATAACCAATAAAATCAACCCTTTGGTAAAAACTAATCCTTTCATCGTTCTCTCCCAGATTAATGATCACATCACCTCACCCCACACACCTCGATCTGTCACTCCGGGTCGTGGGTATCAATAGCACCAAATAGCAAAATTGATGTTGCCTTGTGAAACACTTCCCCATCCACAGGAGACGCGACGCAAGAACTCTGATGCAATACCCTAAAGTCACAAAGGCTGCCTAGTGCATAATATTCTAAATATATCCATGTACAAGAAAAAAGTCAAGCAATATTTGCAAAATCAATGCTTTACCTATCGGTCTTTGCGCTAACGTTTTTTAGGTTGAGATTTTTTTGGCGCGTTGTGATCCATAATAGAGAGCCATCACACCTGAAATAATAAACAGTATACTGATACCTTGATTCACACTCAGGCCTTTTCCACCGATCTCGAATAATACCATACTGGATTCATAATATCGAAAAAAGTCGATTATAAATCTCGAAAGTCCATAGAGAATGAGAAACCAATAAAACAAATAGCCTTCAAAATGTCTTCGTCTGTCCAGGGCAAGCAAAACAACGAAAATAATCAATCCATACAGCGACGAGTACAACTGGGTGGGGATCAACGGTACTCCAGGAAAAATACTTCCTGCTGCACTGTCAGGGGGAAACGTTAGGCAAAAGTGACCCTGTTCACAGGGAAGGCCATAACAGCACCCATTCAAAAAACAGCCTATTCTCGTCAAAAAGATTCCCAGCCCTACGCTGGGGATCACCACATCTGCAAACCTTAAAAAAGGGAGTTTCTTCCGTCGCAAATAGATAAAAGAAGAGATAAATGAAAGAATAACCCCTCCCAAAAGGGTAAGACCCGCCAGCCCGATCTGACCGCTGCTTTGAAATGGATTGATAGTATCCAGCCAGTGGCCACGAAACTCGTCCAGGTGAGCAATTACATAGAGAAATCGGGATCCCACAATTGCACTGATCAGGATAATGACAGACAGATCCATAACGTGATTGGGGTTGACATCCCTTTTTTTGGCTCGATGCACAGCCAACATAATACCCAACAAAAAGGATAGTGCCAGCATTAATCCATATCCACGTAATTCAAAAGCTCCGATTTTAAACAATACGGGTTGCACAATTCCTCCTAGCGAAATAAATGATACCGATTTTTTGAAGCATGGGCAATTAATCCCACCATGACCATACTTGTGATCATGGAAGATCCTCCATAGCTCACCAATGGCAAGGGCAAACCGGTCACAGGCATGACCCCAACGGTCATTCCGATATTAACAATAACTTGAAACCCAAGCATAGATACCAATCCAATAACAACCATGCTGTCGAACTGATGTTTGGTTGAGGCTGAAATGTATATCGAACGAATAATAAAAACAAAAAAAAGTGATATCAGCAGGAATGAACCGATAAAGCCCCATTCTTCAGCCAGAACAGAAAAAATAAAGTCTGTGTGCTGAGCAGGCAAAAATCTCAACTGAGTTTGGGTGCCTTGTAAGAGCCCTTTGCCGAGCAATCCCCCGGAACCAATAGCGACCTTGGATTGAATAATCTGATAGCCGGCACCACGAGGATCGGATATGAGGCCAAGAAAGGTTAAAATCCGATTCTGCTGATAGTGATGAAGATGATTCCATACCTGTGGAGCGATAGCCCCTACCAGCACATTGATCACAAATACCGATGCAAAAACCAAGACTCCCCTGCGAGACCACAAAAGGAGGAGAGAAATAACCGCCATGATCAGGAAGAAACTATAAAAATTGAATGATGCGATAAAAGTAATCACAGGGGCACAAATAACAAAAATAGCAAACGGACTCAATCCTCTCCAATAGAGCATAGGAATCGGGAGAATCAGATATGTAAGGGCTGTACCGAGATCCGGTTGTTTGATCACCAATAAAAACGGCAGCATTACCAACATCAGAGCCACAACCAGGTGATTAATATCATTGGGATTACGATCCTCTTCGGTAAAATACCGTGCCAGAGTCAAAACCAACACCGGTTTCATAAATTCTGAAGGTTGTATTTTTATCGCACCCAATTCGAACCATCTACTGGTTGGCCCGGTGGGTCCCACCAGTTCCAGCAGTAAAAGCATTCCGACCAAAATAGCATAAGCAGGATATGAAAGTGAAAAAAAGAGTCTGGAAGGCAAAAGCGTTAAAATAATGGCGACAGCGCTTCCGATCAGAATCCAAATAAATTGTCTCTCAAAGCTTCCTCTCAGCAAAGACGATTCACTCCCCGCTGTAGCGCTGTAAACAGCCAGTAAGCTAAAACACAGTAAGAGGGCTACCGAAAAAAAGATCGTCCAATCTATTTTGGATTTATCCAGATTAAGCATGATTTATTATTTACCCACAAATTTTTCATTTTGCACGGGATATTTTTCAAAGACCTGTCGTAAGATCTTTCCGGCAATAGGTGCAGCAATTGCTCCTCCTCCGCCCCCATTTTCGACCAACACACAAATCGCGACTCGGGGGTTTTGTACCGGCCCAAAGCCAATAAACCAGGCATGAGGATCACCATGGGGGTTTTGCGCGGTCCCGGTTTTGCCGCACATTGACACGCCTCTGACACCCGCCGCTTTACCCGTCCCCATATCACCATGGATGACCATGTTCGTTCCTTCGACAAGTACGTCATAGGTTTCGGGAGCGATATTTTCGACATTATGAGCGACGGGTTTAAAGAAAGTCGTATCTCGCTGTTGGATTTGCACAGATTTTAGCATCAAATGGGGTTCAAAATAGTGACCGCGATTGGCAATGATGGATGCAAACTGGGCGAGTTGCAAGGGAGTTGTCAGCAAATCGCCCTGGCCAATACCCAGGTTAAGCATATTGCCTTGTGTCCACTGTTGTTTTCCATAAGTTTTGTTCATATACTCTCTATCCGGTACCAGACCACTGACTTCATGCAGCAAGTCAATACCGGTTCTTTTGCCAAATCCAAATCGTCTGGCAAACTCTGCCCATTCATCGATATCCACCTTGAGACTAAGATTGTAAAAATAGACATTGCATGATTGTTCTATAGCATGCAGCATATCGACACGTCCATGTCCTCCTGCCTTCCAGCAATGAAAAACTCTACGGCCAAACTGCTTATATCCCGGGCATACAACGCTATAAGACGGAGTGACAACACCTTGTTCAAGGGCGGCGGCCGCCAAAACCAACTTGAAAGTGGATCCCGGCGGAAAAGCCGATTGAACAGCGCGGTCGTATAATGGGCGTTCCTCATCATTCACCAATTCGCGCCAAATCTCATTGGTCACGACATCTGCAAAGATATGAGGATCATAATCAGGCTTGCTGGTCATCACGAGCACCTCTCCGTTGCGCACATCCAGCATCACCACACTACCTCGAGAGGCTTCCAGGGATTTTTCCGCGAGCAGTTGCAGTTCAGCATCCAGGGTGAGATATAAATCAGCTCCCCGCTGCGGTTTTTTTTCACTCTCCGGGTGAATATCCCGAATTTCTCTACCCAGAGCATCAACTTCAATAAAATCATAGCCCACCGTACCGCGAAGCAGGCGATCATATACTTTTTCGATGCCACTCTTTCCGACATAATCCCCGGCCCTCAAGCTTTCTTCGTTTCTGCGTTCAAGCTCGGATTTGGCAATTTCACCAAGATAACCGAACAGATGAGGGGCTCTAACACCAAAGGGATACATGCGTTTCGGATCCACATCATATATCACGCCAGGCAATTCGAGACGTCTTTCTTCCACTTGCACCAATGT
>CAYNUX010000150.1:0-8581 GCA_964400115.1 uncultured Cytophagia bacterium | reverse complement strand
GGAGTATGGGACGCGGATACGCTGATGTACGATCAGGCCTATTTTCAATCCATGATCACCCCGTCGCAGGATCTGAACCGCTCGTATGGTTATTTATGGTGGCTCAATGGCCAGGGCTCGTATAGGTTGCCCGTGCTTCAGATCGTATTCCGTACAGATCTGTTTCCCGATGCTCCGGATGATCTGGTCGCCGGCCTGGGGAAAAACGATCAAAAACTGTACGTCCTGAATTCCCGCGGGCTGGTTGTCGTGCGCCTGGGAGAGGACGCGGGTCAACCCATGCTTGCACTCTCTTCTTTTGACAATGAGCTCTGGGGCAGGATCATGGCCCTGTATTCCCCGACTCGCATGGCCAGAACACAGCAGATCCATTCGCCGGACGAATTTGAACTGCTGCAAAATTTTCCCAATCCCTTTAATCCCTCCACCACCGTCAGCTTTCGCACCCAGACAACCGGACATGCCTTGCTAGAGGTGTTTAACATCAAGGGCGAAAAAATAGGGATATTGCTAAACAACAGAGTCGACGCCGGTTCGCACCGGGTAAAATTCGAGGGAACCCATGAGCCAGGAGGTGTGTATCTGTTCAGGCTGACTTTTGATGGCCGGGTAGATCTCATAAAGGGTCTGAAATTGAACTAGACACCGCGAATGAACGTAAACAGACACGAATAAGACCAAATGACGGTCATTCACGTCTGTTCGCGTTTTTGATTGCCGAAACAATATAAGATAATCGCATTATTTTATTGCAAAATGGAACTTTTATTGTTATATAAAGTACAATTGTACAATAGATACAACAAGGATCATTTATGTCTCTGGTTGTCGATACCTCTGTGATCATTGCCGTTATATTAAATGAGTCAACAAAACCAAGAATTATCGAGATTACAAAAGGCCAGGAGCTGATTGCGCCTGAATCGCTAAGGTGGGAAATCGGTAATGCATTTTCAGCATTATTCAAGAAAAAGATCTTGTCTTTAGAACAGGCGATGAACGGATTAAAAATATTTGAACAAATACCCTTGAGATATCCGGCAATTGATTTTCATGAGGTATTGAAAATTGCCTATGAACATCAAATTTATGCATATGATGCCTATTTTTTAAAAATGTCACAAAATCACAAATGTCCATTTATCACCCTGGATAATTCTCTGCAAAAACTGGCGGATAAACTGGGCATAAAAACGTTCGAGGTCAATAATGATCGTATATAGCTATTCACAGGCCAGGCAAAATCTTTCTTCATTGCTGAACAGAGCCAAGGAAGAAGGTCAGGTCATGATCAAAAGAAAAGATGGCTCGACTTTTATTTTAAAACCGGTCTATGAAAAATCCTCTCCCCTCGATATCCAGGGGTTAGACACCGGCATTTCACGTAAAGAGATTATCGAAATACAGAGAGAAATCAGAAGCAAATAGAGTTTGGGCTCGAGTTCTCCCTTTGACCGCGAATGAACGTGAATAGACACGAATAGATTCCAATGGCTGTCATTCGTATTCAATCACGTCTGTTCGCGGTTTTGTTTATCAACTTGTCGCTGGAAACAAAACAGGATGGATGACACCGATCAAATCATTGACCATAGCTCATTCCATGGTGTGATTGTTCAATCCCAGAGCTTTTCCCCAAATGCCTGCGGAGCGAGACCCCACAGGAGCTGCAGCCACTCTTGACGGAACCTGATATATGACCAAACAGCCAGCACGTCTATGCTACCAGAGTGATTCCCGTTCATGAGAAAGAGTGGATGCGGCGACGAGGAGGCTTGCGGAGCCGCCGCAGGACCCCGCAGGGCGCGCACCAACGGTTGACCGAACACAGAAAATGACGATAGGCCAGACACATGACCCAGCCCGGCAGTCTCGATCAGCAGTCGTTGGTGCGGGACCGAGGAGACCGAAGGCGACCCAACCCGAATTTATAATCATCATTCGTAATCCCTGCAGAGCGAAGTCAGGGTACTTGACTTTAACCACTAATGAATGCGAATAGACACAAATAGAGTTTGTAGAGTATCCAGGTTAGCTTTCCTCTTTTATCGCTCGCAACAAATCACCAGTTTCTTTAGGACAGTCATCCATATCTCCGGGATCAGGAGGTGTCTGATCTGGCCATTCATCGCCTTGCTCATCATCCTGTTGTGAATATCCATAAATTTGCCAAACCCCATAGAGCAGACGATAATCACCGTTTTTGATCAGTTCACGGTTCTTTGCCAGGAGCTCTAACAGAGAATCCCCTGCTTCTTGTTCGACATCCTCTTCGTCCTCGTCCATATCATAATAATCGTCTCGATATTCATATTCGGTATAACGATCATCTAACACCTGAACCGCATCGAGACGGCAAGAGATCGCGATCACGACCCTGTCTTTTTTCGAATGGACCGCCACTCCCAAATCTTCGACACCTTCAAAGGCATACGGTTCGATCTCTTTGACTTTTGCAGCGTCGGCGTCAAACGCCATGGCCAGGGTCCACCAGTCATAGCTCTCGGAATACATGACATCATAATAATTCTCCACAAGAGGCTCCCAGCCACCGGGCAGGTCAGACCAATCCCCATGATAGATAAAACTGACGCGCTGCCTTGTGGGGGTAGCTCGGCTGGATAATCGTCCGACTTGCTCTCGTTGGGACTTTGTCAATGGCCTTTCCACGGCATAAAATTCGTACGAGGTCGAACTGTGATCGGCGTGAAATCCTTTACGAATACTGATAATTTTCATGGCATTCCCCTTGTGATTATGTTTGAGGATAGTCATCCTCGTATTCAGATGCTTTTGGAAAAACAGCGTCATTTTGTAACCATACCGGATAATCCCAATCTTCCTGGCCCTGTTCGATTTCCTCATAGCTCATATAGGGAAATCCGCCAGAGGTATATCCGATCGTGTCCTGGATATCGACTATGTTGTGGACAGTGGCGCTCAAAAACTCGTCGTCGAGCCGTCTGGCGGGTTTGCCGCTCATGGCCACCACAGCAGGAGACCGGTTCAGCTCTTTGACTGCGGTTGTTTGTCCCACCCCGTAACGACTCATATATGAGCGGACGGCAATAGAATAATTTTCTTTCATATAGTGCACCAGATCCACCCGCCGACCGTTTTTGCCCAATTGCGTGAGTGGCTGAAAAATCGGTTCAGGGCAGCCCGGATCGCCACCCAATCCGTCGTCAGCAAAAACGCGGCAACCCCCACAGCTTGCTTTTTTCTGACAGATCCCACATGCTGATTGCTTGAAGGATTTACGATTCTGGTACGACCGGTAATGCTGCAGGGTTTTTGACTGGCCCCACAGTTCTTTGGGATCACTCTCCAGCAGATTGCCTCCATAACAGCGTTCATGCACGAGTTGTGAGCAGGGATAGACCGAGCCGTCAGGAGCAATCGCAAGAATGCGATTGGCTGCGACACAGCCTTTTAGTCCCAATCGGGATGCCAGCTCGGGTGACAGATGGCGTTGCACAAAGCTCAGGGCGCAATCGACACGGAGGTGTAGAAAAGGATATTTGCTTGCGATCCAGGCAAGGGTGGAATGCAAACCTTTCAATTCCTCGCCTTTTGGTCGTTCCTGTTTCCAGCGATCAAAATCTGCGGGCGGTTTGTAACGCAGCAGCACAATCCTGGAAAATCCGGTTTCAACCAGTCGGTCGACCATTTTCGGCAACTCTTTTAGCACCGATCGGGACAGGATCAGATTGGCAGAAGCGAGCATTCCGGCATTTTGAACGGACAACCGCCATTCTCTCAGCCCGGCACGCCCGCTTTCGGATCTGAGAGTATCGGATCGAATCCCGAGGGAAAGGACTTTAACAGAGGCGGACAGTTGTTTTAACAAACCGGCATTCAATATCGTCAGACCGGTGGTCAGGTGTACGTCCAGTCCCCGGCTTGCGGCGTGCTGCATCAGTTCGGGCAGATCGGCTCGCGATAGCGGCTCTCCCCCACCAATGGCGAGCTGAAAGACGCCCCAGTCCGCCAGTTTGTCGATGAGCATGAGGGATTCTTGTGTGCTCAATTCCGGACTCTTTTGGGTAAAGCGCCTCGCATAACAATCAGGACATCCCTGCTCGCATTCATAGGTCACTGCCCAGTGAACCGTCTCCGGAGCAGACAACATGTTCTGGTGCTGTACTTTAGGATAGTGCATAAAAAACAATTCGGTGGTCGCTGGTGCATGATCGCAGGATTGCAAAATATCCAGATGCAGCAACTGCTCGATAACCTCCCGGATTTTCTGCCGAGATGCGTTAATGATATCATTACTAGACATAAAGTCAACCAAAGCATCCGGGTTTACACCGTCACCGCCTATATGATAGAGTAGGTAAAGCGCGTCCTCATCGATCTCGATGATATTGCCATTGCGCCGGTCATAGATCAATCCCCCGAAAAATTCGCGCCGCAACCGAATCTGCGGAGCGATGCGAATGTTTTGCAAGTTCATAGAATTTTCCTGTTAACACCAAGCTAAAAATGCGGGCTAGAGTCAAAAAAGTTCTTTGCAAAGCTACAAAATATTTTTGACAATTTCATCAATAGAATCGATCTTTATGTTCATTCCTGGCGATTCACAATGTGTCCTCACTTTTGAGGTAAGCAAACCCAAAAAAGTCTCGGGATCAGAGCTCTCTTTTTAACCGCGAATGAACGCAAACAGACGCGAATATAAATGATTTTCATTCTTGTTCATTCGCATCCATTAACGATGCGAACACCTTCCCCCTTCGCGCAAAAACGATCATTATCTACTTTTTTAACTTGCTAAAGTTATATATTTTCGATATTTTTGATAAAAATATCGCACAATAAAACAATAAAAGGTAATAAATATTGCATTTTAAAAAAGATGCGGAGGCCAGCCATGAAAGATGAAAATATCGATTTGACATTGGAAAACCAGTCATTGAAAAATGAGTTTGTGATCCGGAATCTCGATCCCGAGCAGGTATTTTTTCCTTCACCGGATGACTTGGCATGGGAAAACAGACGATTGCAGTCTTTGCTCGATTGGGTGGACAAATATAGTGTGTTGCAATCCAGAAAAAAAATGGAAGCAGATGGATATCTCTATCCGCCTGTAGAGCCGGATCTTTCGCCTGACAATGATTGGTTCGTTTTCAAACGCTGGATCAAGGGACATCGGGTTCGTCTCAGCGGTTTGGAGCAACTCGCAACGCCTTATACTCCCAAAGATCCTGAGCAACTGAGCGATAAAGAATTGCTCTCAGAGCTGGATCACCTTTATGATCTTTTGGATAAATCCCAATTTTGTGTAGATTTTCAAGAGGGCATTCCACCCAGGCTAGTTTATGAGAATCTGATCGAAATGCTCAAAGAAAATTTTGAGATCATGACCGGAGGATTCTGGGTTTTAAGTGCTTGCACGGGCTATTGTCCCGATTGCTTTCAAAGGCCCTGGTGTGAACTGGGTACTGCATCGTGCTGGTCAGAAGATAAAAAAATCGGAGAAATGTTTTTGCATGACTCGGTCAGACGATTTGTTTCAGCCAGTCCCGTGTCTCTGGCACTTTTGAAAAAATGTCAAGAGAAAAAAGACAGAGAAATGCAAGAATGGGAGAAAAGTTTAAACGGGGATGAGGTCGACCAACCCAATGACCCCATTGCTGACGATGACATAAATGAGCTTCCGTTCTGAAAGGTCACGAGGTGGCCAGATTGCGTCACGAGGTCGTCAGATTGGAAATCCAATCTTAACTGTGACCTTTAAAATTAAAAATAAGCAGTATCTCTTGCTTGTTATCGAAACATTTCATATAATTGAAGCAATTGGCATTGAAAGAAACTGAGATAGATCAAGTCCGATCAGAAAGGATATCATGCATCTGTTTAAATCATTGGCAATCACGGCATTCATCGTATCGAGTTTTATGGGATGTTCAGATTCGCCCCAACATCCCACAGGTGTGGAATACAAGCACGAAACCTTGAAACGCCTCGGAGACCGGGGGGATAACTGGTGCATCACATGGGCAAAAGATGGCAGCCAGATCACCTCCATGGATGATGGCAACTGGCTCGATGGCGAGTACGGCTATCACAATCATATCTATCGAATTATCGGCGACGCCAATAATTTCACCCGTCAGGATATTCCCGCATACCCCCAATTCATTTTTGACGGCAATGGCTGGTTTGGCTATGGCATCGGTTCTGTCAACGGAGCCCTCTATTCCATGGTTTCACGGACTCCTGGCCCCAGTTGGGATGGTCCGTTTCGCGGGGTGAAAATGCTAAAATCACCCGATAACGGACAAACATGGTATCGTGTCAGCAGAGACGGCCAGGAACGGTTTTTGGATCCCTGGGATAAAGCACGTGAAGAGGTGAATCAGAAAGAGATGTTTTTTCTCGAGGAATCCGGTAGATCGAGAGACGGCGAAATGGCGTTTCCGTTTTCGTTTTGTGCGTTCGTACAAAATGGTCGGGACAATAGCTCGGCAAAGGACGAGTATGTGTATATCTATTCTCCCGAGGGTTCACAAGCTCATCAACTCTTGCTCGCGCGGGCGAAACAACCCGAAATCGAACAGAGAGACACATGGGAATATTTCAAATCCTGGGAGGGAGACGAGCCGGTCTGGACATCAGATCTCGATGAGCGGGGCGTGATTTATGAATTTCCGGAAAAAAACGCTCAAAATGAATACTTTGGCTGGTACTCTTGGTTACCTTCTGTCGTCTGGAATGAGGGATTGAACCTCTATATCATGGTCAATGGCGGCACCTATGCCGGTCACGGTCTCACCGGTTCGGCAAAAGACTATTTCGACAGCTGGATGCATACCAAAACCGGCAGTCTGGGATTCTGGTATGCAGAGAATCCCTATGGACCCTGGAAATCATTTTATTACACCGATTATTGGATTGTCGATGATGAAAAAAACCGCACTTATCAACCCAAATTGTCCCCCAAATGGATTAGCTCGGACGGCAAAACCATGGTTTTGATATGGTCTGATGCCATGAAAAATAAAAAAGGGCATTCCCATACCGTCAATTATCTGTGGAATCAGATGGAAATAGAAATACTGCTAGACCAGAAATAGAGGTCTGATTGATGAATATCCTGATTTTGGATGGAAATACCGCTAACCCTCATACAGGGCTGGACGTCTATGTCAAAAGATTGATTGATGTGCTTCAAGCACATCAACACACGGTCGAGCATGCCAAACTGGCAGAGAAAAAGATCAAATATTGTACCGGGTGCTGGAGGTGCTGGGTTAAAAATCCGGGCCAATGTTTTGTTTCCGATGATTCACATGACATTTGTCATCGGTTTATTCACTCGGACTTTGTCTTGTTTGCTTCACCGGTCATTATGGGATTCACCAGTGCCGTTCTAAAACGGCTGCAGGACAAGCTCATCCCGCTCCTTCATCCCTATATCGAGATCGTTGAAAACGAGTGCCATCATAGAAAACGTTACGATTCTTATCCCAGACTGGGACTCTTGCTCGAGACCTCCCGGGATGATGATGACGAGAATGTTGAAATCATCGAACAGATTTACAAACGCTTTGCATTGAATTTCCGATCAGAACTCTGCTTTACAAAGCTGACACATCAGCCTATCGAGGAGGTGGTCCATGAAATTAATCGTCTTTAACGGATCGCCAAGGGGCAGAAAAAGCAATACGTCCATTTTACTCGATCAATTCACACAAGGTTACCAAAAGGATACCGGGTACCCCTTTGAGATCGTGTATCTCATCCATACCAAAGATGTTCAAACCCATGTGGACCTTTTCAAGCAAGCCGAGAATGTCATCATCGCCTTTCCGTTGTATACGGATGCCATGCCGGGCATTGTGAAAATGTTTATCGAAGCGTTAGAGCCTTTGTGCGGTGCGAAAAACAATCCTCACCTCGGATTTATCGTACAATCAGGATTTCCCGAACCATTCCACTCGAGATTTGTCGAGCGCTATCTCGCGAAACTCGCCAAACGATTGAACTGCGAATATATCGGCACCGTCGTAAAAGGAGGTGTGGAAGGCATACAGGTGATGCCTCCCTGGATGACGAAAAAACTGTTCAATCGCTTTTATCGACTCGGATCCTATTTTGCACAGAATGCTGTTTTCGACCCTGAATTGTTAAAACAACTGGCTCCCCGGGAAAAAATGTCCTTCGCACGAATTCGGCTGTTCAAACTTTTGCAAAAAACCGGATTGACCCATGTTTACTGGAACGATCAACTGAAGAAAAATGGAGCGTTCGACAACCGTTTCGACCGGCCCTATTCATAAAGAGCCACATTCTTTCGAAAAAAAGATATCCAACAACAAATCGAGAAATAGCCGCAAAGAAAAGGATGGAAACCCTGAATGAAATCACGTCCTTGAAACAACAAAATCCGCTAAAGTAAAAATTTAATCATTGAATTTTGAGTTATTATTTACTAAATATGAAATATCAGAAAGTAAATACTATTCAGGAGACATGGGTCATGATAAATAATGAAACTCTTGAAAAAATCAAGAAATATCCGGTAAATGAAAGAATTGAAATTATTGAAGAAATACTAGAATCGCTAAAAACT
>CAYNUX010000149.1:0-8618 GCA_964400115.1 uncultured Cytophagia bacterium | reverse complement strand
GAGATTTTGTCGAACTGCCCTCCCAGATCATGGAAAACTGGGCCACTCATCCAAAAGTCATGAAACAGTATGCCCGGCATTATGAGACCGGCGAACCCATTCCCGACGAACTGATCGCCAGAATCGAAAAAGCACGGCATTTCAATCAGGGATTCGAAACCGTGGAATACCTGGCTGCCTCTTTTCTGGATATGGACTGGCATACCCTGAAAACCACAGAATTGCAGGATGCCACGGAATTCGAAAAACAGTCGCTCAATCGCATCGCTCTCATGCCCGAGATCGTGGTGCGCTATCGCAGCCCGTACTTTCGCCATATCTTTGCCGGCGGATATTCTTCGGGATACTATTCTTATATCTGGGCCGAGATCCTGGATTCGGATGCATTCGAGGCGTTCAAGGAAAATGGTATATTCGACCGCGAGACCGCTGAGAGATTCCGCAAATACATCCTTGAGGCCGGCGGCAGCGATGATCCCATGGAAATGTACAAGCGTTTCCGCGGCGCCGAACCCAGCGTCGAACCCCTGCTGGAAAAACGGGGACTAAAAATGTAAAGCATAGGGCATAGGGGAAAGGGGCAAGACCGGGATTGTGGTTGAATTGTTGGACTGTTGAATCGTTTAACTGTTTAACGTCCAAAGATCAAGATTTATATCGTTGCTGATCCCCACACATGCCCCATGCACTTTCCCCCCCTTGCTTTCTGTCTTCTCTCTTCTGACATCTGACATCTGACATCTGACGTTTAACATTTGACGTTGCAAATTTCCCCCATTTTCCTTACGTTATGTGCAAAATCGAACAACCGACAGGCTCTCTATGGATTACGATTATATCATTGTGGGATCGGGGTTCGGTGGCAGCGTGGCGGCCCTGCGATTGGCGGAAAAGGGGTATCGTGTCTGCGTCATCGAGCGGGGCAAGCGCTTTCGTCGTGCCTGCGACTTTGCCGAAACCAACTGGCAGTTGCACAAATGGCTCTGGCTGCCCAATCTGTTTTGCACCGGCATCCCATCGAATTCCTGAAAAACCTCATCCCCTTTGGCTGGGCGCGCAAAACCATGATCCTCCTGGTCATGCAGACGCACGATAACCGCATGGAATTCGTGCTCAAGCGCAACTGGCTCTTGCCATGGAAACGGCGTCTGGCCTCGACCCGCGAAACCAGTACTGTACCCACCCATATCCCGCAGGCCAACACCGCTGCCCTCGCACTGGCCGAAAAGATGGGTGGCGTGGCCAAGAGCGCTGTTCCCGAAGTGCTTCTCAATATGCCCCTCACGGCCCATATCCTGGGTGGTTGTGTCATCGGCAAGGATGCCTCGACCGGTGTGGTGGATAAAACCTGCAAGGTATTCGGCTATGAGAATATGGTTATCACGGACGGCTCGGTCATGCCCGCCAATCTGGGGGTGAATCCCAGTCTGACGATTACGGCATTGGCGGAATATGCGATGAGTACTATACCGGAAAAGAAAGACTGAGGGATTCGTTCCTGGTTCCGCATTTATGCGGTAACGTCTGGT
The DNA here is from genome assembly GCA_964400115.1 of uncultured Cytophagia bacterium. Lineage (GTDB taxonomy): Bacteria > Zhuqueibacterota > Zhuqueibacteria > Residuimicrobiales > Oceaniaggregativiventaceae > Oceaniaggregativivens. Next base: position 7,089 of record CAYNUX010000149.1, on the reverse strand, counting down.
GACGGAGAGTTAATGAGACTTGGTTATCCAGCTAAAGCTGGAACTACAAACCGTCTGGAACTACAAACCGTCTGGAACTACAAACCGTCACTTTTTCACCAGCCACACCTCCGCCACCTGCGACCCTCGCTCCCCTTCACCGCAGGTCCAGATAAGATTGACGACACCATCGCGGGTTGCTTCCCTGGGAAGGATATATTCATATATGGGTTTTGTGCCAGTGCGGATAAAGTCATGGATCAACCATTGCTCATCCGCCACCAGTTTCATGAGCGAGCGAAACCGGCCGGTATAAGCGACGCGCAATACATACTCGCTGTCCGGATCCAGCTGATCATAGGTGATGACCAGAGGCACGTCGTACAGGGTGGTGACCTGATGCGCCCAGGCCAGGGGCGTGGCCTTGCCTTCGAATCCCTTGGCCGTGATTTCGTGCACCCACTCCTGGCCACGCAGTCCCACGCCAAAGCTGACACGGGGTGAATAGAGAGTGCCCGGATCCTCTTGCCAGGAACGCTCACTCTGCACACGATGCCAGTTGTTGGGATGGCCGAAATTGTCATAGAATCCACCCGGACCCGGATCGGTACGGTGCAACAGGGCATGGATGGCTTGCAAGCGTTCGGATTCACTCGCAAGCTTTTCGATCGACTGCATTTGGAATATGAGAAAGATCGCATCATTGAGCGGGATGTCGATATTATCGATAAAATTGCCGCGTCCGGCCATGGCACCATGTTTGTCCACGGTGAGCTGGGCACCGATGCTGCGATAGAGCGAGTCGGCCAGGGCATGACAGCGCTGGCGCAAGTCCTGTGCCACAGCCGAAGTGCGGGCCGAGAGGAGCGTGGCACGGGCCTTTTCCAGAGCGGGTATGGCACCGATGGATTCGGCCTGTCTCAACCAGTTCATGGCCTGCTCTTGCAGCTCGGTCTCGTGGATGAGCCGGCGCCGGACGCTGGCATCGTAATAAGCTCGGATGAGTCCCATCTGAAAACGATAATCGCTTAGCACATGATCAGGCATGGTCTGCTCCAAAGCCTGCCACTGTTGCAGGGTGCGCTCGACGCTTTCATTGATCAGCAGAGGTCCCTCGATATTGGTCTCCAGGCCCAGCAATCCGTGCGCAAGTCCTTCGGTGAATTCCGGATGAATGAACAAACGCGCATAATCACGCAACGTCTCGATCACCGGAGTGTCGGAGTCCCAGTCCTGATCGCTCCACACAAATTTGTTGACATCATCGTTGGTGCCTTCGGAATAGCTCAGACTGCCGTCGCCATATTCATCCAAAGCATTGTGGATCTGTTTCTCCTGTTCCGGACGCGGATTGATACATTCGCGTCCCAGGGTCATGGCATAGGCCAGATCCCATTTGGGAATGGGATATTGCGAGCTCAGGCTGTGCGTGATATCGGGGTAGCGGCGGATGGGAATGTCGGGATGCACGATCTCGCGCATCTCCTGAATCGGTGTCTTGACCCAGGGTCCGAATACCACACCCCCAAACCAGGGGTAATGGGCGTTGACGTGTTTGTAAAAGGCATCGAGCCACGAGGCAGTAGGACGAAACGCCTGGGGCGACACCCAGATCTTGGCCTGCGGATGATAGGACTGCAACACCGTGGCCACCTGCTCCAGCCACGCAAACAGCGGGTCGGGGTGCAGATCCCCCGGATCGCCACCCGGTACGAACAGGGCATCCAGCCGCTTCAGGGCCTTGAACACCCGGTGCCGCTCTTGCAGCTCTTTGTGGATGGAATCGGGATGGGTATAGTCCTCCCCCATATTGGGATACCACATCCACACATCCAGACCATAGGAATCGCATATACGGGACTGCTCGGCCATCATCTGCTGAGCGGGCAGTTTCATGTGTTCGCTGATGAGATCATCATCGGTGCGAGGCGGCATGATCTCGATGCTGTTGGCGCCGAACAGAGCCAGCTCGCGGATATATTGATCGAACTGTTGAACCGTCCAGGCATCATATGAATTGGTCTTTGGCCGGTAGCCGAGCTGATGCCCCCTGATCGGGTACCGGGGGGTGGTGCTCAAAGCCAGCTCTTTGGGCAAGAAAATTCGATCCGGCAGCAAGACACACTTGCGCAGCAAGCGCCCCACGCCATAGAGCAATCCCCGTTCATCCTGTCCGATCACCAGCGCCAAGGGCTGCTCTTCTTTTTCTTGCAGGACCAACAGCCGAAATCCCTCAGTACCGGGTGTTTCAAGCGCTTGTAAATGATCGGACCATCGTTCCTGCCAAGTTCCCATGTTTTCGGCCAGCGCCAAAAAGATTACCGGCTGGTTGTCGCTCCATGTCGTGCTCACCAAGGGTTCGATCGAGGTGCGTTTGGCGATTTCTTGCTGTAAAACCTGTACGGTTTTTTGGGAAACTGCCGATTCCAATCCGGACGTCATGATGATCGCCTGACTGAAATCAATCATATCCTGAAATGGTTTCTGAGCAAAACCTGTATGGAATAGTAAAAACAGTATCAACATAAAGTTGCGAACCATAACGCCTCTCCTCTATTTGATAAAGCCATAATAACGTCCCATCCAATAGGGTAACAACCAAAAATGACCGTCGCTTTCCGTATGTCCCCCATCCCCCTGAATCGCCTGCAGGGGATTTCTGTCCCAGCGGAAAAAAGAAATTTCGCTGGGCGGCAGCATACGGGAGGTGGTCACGCTCTCCAATTCGGGATAGCGTACCAGCTCTACATCCTCGCGTTGTGTATTATCCACGCGCCAGCGCACCAGGTCCAGGGGCACATCGCGCAGATAGGCGATGGACGCGTCGAGATGGGGATCGTAACCGGTGAATGCGGCATAGGTAAAATTAAAATACGGACTGTTTTCGTGCTCGATGCCGTAATACCAGCGCTCAAAGCTTTCCATATAGACCGCACGAATCACCGGATCGCTCTCGCAGGTCAGCAAACAGGGATAGGCCAGAGCCAGCAACTCGTCATCGATATGGGTGATCATAGAGGGATTGAAATTCTTGGCTGTACGCGCGTTTTCGAGATAATGGTGGTTATGAATGAGATCCAAATAAGCGGTTTGATATTTTTCATCGTCGCTCACATAATAGGCGAGCTTGAGATAGGACAATAATTCCACCGAATTGATGCCGCGTTCGGGTGCCCAATCCGGATCATGATTGAGCCGTTCCGGCGCCCACACACCCCACTCGGTGTGGGTACCGTCGATATCTTTGAGCACATAGCCATCAGCCATGATCTGATCCATGATACGGCAGACGTGCTTTGAAATCTCTTTTTTATCCTGTTCGTCGGCAGCGAATTCATAAAAGACAAAATAGCCATACATATGACCGGTCATCTCGTCGCTGCTGGTGTCGCCTTTCCATAGCCACTTGCCATCGGCTGAAAGACGCCAGCGCTGCTGCACCACTTTTTCGCGCGGATTGTCCACCAGGCTCTCTGCGATCTGGCGGGCGCTATATTCACGATTGGGATCGCTTATTGGCGTCCAGTCAGCGGGAATGACCGTCCGGGCCACGAATCCGGGAGTACCGGTCACGGTTTGAAAAAAGCGCATGGACCGAAAGGCTTTGCGCGCCCGTTCTTGCGCAGCTCTGTCGCCGGTGGCAGCATAGCGGTACGATTCCATGGCCATGGTCATGCAGGTGTACTGGCCGTCATTGTCGTCGTCACGCGGTCGCCAGTTTGTGGTGTCGCCGGGACTCGCAATCAGAATTTTTTCCACGATATAGGGCTCACGCACATGGCGATCCAGCATGATGCGGGTAAAATGCCTGGCTTTGTCGGCCAGGGTCAGGTGTTTTTGTTCGATGGCACTGACACCGGCAGCCGTGGCGATCCAGGCCGTGCCATTGCTATCGAATTCGATATCGTGCACATCATCATTCAACAACCAACGCCGGCTGTATCGCACCGACCAGGTCTCACCGTCATAGCGGCTGATGCCCTTGTCGGTTCCTACCCACATGCGCCCGTCAGGTGCAAGGCGCAGGCACTGGACGTGAATACCGGGAATGCCAGCCTCTGGCTGGAATTCGCCGATGCGCAGATTGTGACGGTACAGTGTGACACCGCCCAGGCCACCGACCCAGAAAATGCCATTCTCGTCCTTTTCGAGAGCAGCCGTGGCTGCGCTGAGGAGTTCAGATTCTGACTGAAAAAGTCGTTTATGATTATTCCTGACATGATAAAGCCCAACCCCTGTGGCGATCCACCACCCTCTGTTACCATCGGGCATGACATCACGGATATCCCGGGAGGTCTGCATCTCTATTTGCTCTGCCTTTTCCTGTCTGATCACGAATGCGCCCAGAGGTCCCCAGGCATGGATGCCGGATTCATTTTCACTGATCGCTGTGATGGGATCAGAAATAGCGTCAATTCTGGTCGGCTGGCCGGATTGAATTTTATAAACTCCGTTCCAGGCTCCGAACCAGAGGGTATTGTTTTTATCGCGAAAAGAAACATAAACAGGACCGGCTTGTGCCGGGGGCATTACAGCATTCCACGAGCCATCGGCTTGTAAAAGATAAATGCCATCCGCTGTACCGGCCCATACCTGGTCCCGGTCGTCAATGACCAGAGTGCGCACATCAGCGCTTTGTTCGCCGGACATGGGAAAGGGCCGGTGGATTTCCTGCACAAAGGGCGTATCCTTGACACTCTGGGCCATGGCCATGAGGGGTAACAGTAAAATCAAGACGATTTTTTTCATTTCATTTCCCTTTATTTTCACATCTTGTTCCCAGCCGCTGGCTGGGAATGCAGCAGGTCGGCTCTTCCGACCCCGTCAACATCTTGTTCGATCATTTCTATACTATACGGAACCATCTCAATATCCCGATCTCGACCTTTGACCTGCACCGGAAAATCATGATAATCCAACAGCGCTTTACGTTTGAGTAAGGCAAACGATTGCATAACTCAAATTAGAAAAATCGGAACAAAGATACAAGGTGAAACCATAGATCTGTAAAACAGAATCTAGCAATACCAATCAAAAAACCCGAGTTCTGTCAATTCCCGTTTGAATTGCTTCTCTTCATCAAGAGTGAATGGACTCAAAGGCAGGCGAACCGGACCACAATCGATGCCCAGAAATTTCATAAACATCTTGCTGGCCCGTACACCGCCATACTTTACCTGGACATCGATAAAACGCGTGGCGCGTGCTTGTTCTTGACGGGCGGTTATCATGTCTTGCCTTTTAAAGGCATTGATCAGGCGATGATATAGAGGGGCAGCATAGTTATAGGTCGATCCCACAAAAGTATTGCCTCCTGAAACCAGAGCAGACAACATCATTTCATCACGGCCATACATCATGATGTAACGGTCTTTGTAAAGATCCACACAATCCAGAAACTCACCCATGGTTTCACGGGTATATTTGATGCCCGCCAGGTTCGGCATGTCAGCCTTGCTCAAAAAAGATTTAATGGATACATGCACGCCCGTAATTTCAGGAATATGGTAATAAAAAAACGGCAAGCCCATCGTATCGGCCATGATCTCCTTGCAACAGGATAGCAGAGCGTCCTCATCTGCAGGCTTGAAATAGGTGGGGGGAGCAAATCCCACGGCATCGGCGCCAGAATCCCGGGCATGACGGGCCAGAACCCGACTTTCACGCAAACAATTATGGCCAATGTGAACGATGACAGGGACACGATGATCCGTGACTCTAATGTATTCCTCGGTGGCTTGCATGCGCTCCTGTAGCTCTAGCGAGGGAAATTCGCCGGTGGTTCCTACAATGAACAAGCCATTTACTCCGGAATCAATCAGATAATCGACCTGTTTGCCGATCAAATCTAGATTGAGAGATCCATCCGCATGCATAGGGGTATGCGTGGCGGCAACCAGACCTTTTAATGTTGAAAGATTTTGCAAAACATTCTCCTTTTTATTGAAAAAAGCATCTCGATCCCTCGCTTCGGACTGTAAAATACTAAAATAAATACAGTTATTCAACAAAAAGTGATAATCCCCTTTGAGATTTCAAAGGGGATTTTTTTTGTCCCACCAGTAAATATTGCCCAAAATTTATATAATTTTCATAGCTCGGGGTTTAAACCCCGAGCTATGAAAATTATGCAAAATGGGAAGGTTCAACAATCAATCTTACCTAAATGAATAAAATTTTTATTTTGCAATAAAATATATTTATTGCAAATATTGTATTAATTATATAATTTTATAAATAAAAATCATTTTTCATATATTCATAGCACGGGGTTTCAATCCTGCGCTATGAAACGGTTGGCCGATCGATTATTTCTCAAATCAAACAAAGGAGCCTCCCATGTCATATGTACAAATCTATGTCCATGCCATTTGGTCAACGAAATACAGGAATTCTCTCATAACTAAAGAACTAAAGCCCTTGCTCTTGACCCATATGATGTCAAATGCGAAAAAGAAAAAAATCTATCTCGATCAGATAAATTGTCATAAAGATCATTGTCACGTGTTACTATCATTGGGACGAACGCAATCGATCGCTGTTGTTGTGCAATTATTAAAGGGTGAATCCAGTCATTGGGTCAATGATCACCATTTGATTAAAGAATATTTTGATTGGCAAAATGAATATTATGCAGTCTCGGTGAACAAACAGCATGTACCCATTGTACGAAAATATATCAAAAACCAGCAAGAACACCACAGACAAAAATCATTCGACGAGGAATATAATCGATTGGTTAAAAACCATTTACCATTTTAATATCCTGGGCGTTCCAACCCCATAATTTTTTCATAGACGCGGGGTTTTAACCCCGCGTCATTGGAAATGGGATTGGACAACAAATACAGGAAAACAATTTTTAATGGCACGGACGTTACCCCCCGAATGATCGGAAATGATTAAATTTGAATACCCCGCCGTTCCAACCCCATAATTTTTTCATAGACGCGGGGTTTTAACCCCGCGAAACCGAAAATGAAATTGGACAACAAATACATAAAAACGATTTTTTATTGCACGGCGTTCAATCCCGAGTGATCGGAAATGATTAATTTTTCATAGCGCGGGGTTTTAACCCCGCGCGGCGGGGCGAAATTCAACCCCGCG
>CAYNUX010000148.1:0-8619 GCA_964400115.1 uncultured Cytophagia bacterium | reverse complement strand
AAACGACGTGCGGCTCTTCACTATATCTTTCCGCCATTGCGTACATGATGGTCTTTGCCATCATTCTCTTGGGTCTGATTTCTCTCGATCGCCTTGGCGTGGACTTGTTTCCGGATCTCAACAACCCAAAGCTCTTTGTAACCATCCAGTCAGGAGAACGGCCACCCGAAGAACTCGAAAAACAGTTCACGCAGCAAATCGAATCTTTGGCCATTCGACAAAAAGGGGTATCACGGGTCTTTTCGATTTCGCGTGTCGGTACCGCTCTGATTACCGTCGAATACGGGTGGGATACAGATATGGATGAAGCCTTTCTGGATCTGCAAAAAGCCTTGTCCACCTATAATCAAAACACCGAACTTGACGAACTGACCATTTCTCAACATGATCCCAACGCCACACCCATCGTCACTCTGGCATTGTCTCATCCGCAAGTGACAAACATGAATGACCTGCGCCAAATGGCAGAAAACTATTTGCGAAACGAAATCATTCGGCTCGAGGGCATCGCCCAGGTAGACTTGATGGGGCAGGAAGAACAACAAGTGATCATTGAAACTGACAGGTATCGCCTGCAAGCCCATAATCTGACAGCCGAGCAAGTTGCCAATCGCCTGAGAGAATCCAATCAAAATGTCAGTGGCGGCTCGATCGTTGAAATGGGAATGGAGTATATCATCAAAGGCATGGGAGAATTCCGGTCTCTGGAAGATATCCGCAATTTAATTCTTTTACGCTCGAATGCGAATGCCAAACCCGAGTCACAAACAGTGCCCGTCTATTTACGGGATATAGCCAATGTCCGGTTTGAAAATAAAGAACCGGAAAACATTGTACATGTCAATCTCAAACGCTGCATGGCGCTGGCAATCTATAAAGAAACACGCTATAATACGGTCAAAGCGGCTCAGGAACTCCACAGAGCCTTGAGCGAAATTCGCAAATCCATTCCTGGCTATCAACTCGAGGTGATTCAGGACCAGAGCCAGTTCATCAAGGCATCCATCGATGAAGTAAAAAACACCGCATTCATGGGCATTGTGTTGGCTGTCTTGGTGCTATATATATTTCTGAGACAAGCTCGGGTAACCCTGGTCATCAGCGTCGCCATTCCTATCTCGATCATTGCAACCTTTAATTTAATGTATTTCAACGGATTGACCTTAAACATAATGACTCTGGGAGGCCTGGCCCTGGGTGCAGGCATGCTGGTGGATAATGCAATCGTGGTGATGGAAAATATTTACCGGCAGCTCGAACAAGGAGCTCCTTTGCGTCAGGCTGCAATCGATGGCACGGCACAGGTAGGAGGCGCGATCACCGCTTCAACCCTGACGACTATTGTGGTCTTTTTACCCATCGTCTACCTGCATGGAGCTGCAGGAGAATTATTCAAAGATCAGGCCTGGACTGTAGCCTTTTCACTATTGTCTTCACTCTTTGTAGCAATTCTGGTAATGCCCATGCTTACGCGGGCATTGCTCAAAGAAAAATCATCCATCGCTTCCAAATCGCTGCAATTCAAATCCTATGATCGAATGCTCGCCAGACTATTACCCAAAAAAGGGTTGATCATCCTCGGCTCTGTACTCCTCGTTGCAGCGACCATTGCCATTTTCCCCTGGATAGGAAGCGAATTTATCCCCAAGAGCAATGCCAATACATTCAGTATTGATATCAAACTGCCTGAAGGGACAACCATCGAAAAGACCAACGAAACCGTAAAGACGATTGAAGTCATGATCCATGGCCTTTTGGGCAATGATATAGAAACGATTTACGGTCGTGTAGGAAAAGCCACAACGAGCCTGGAAAACGATCAGACGATCAAAGGAGACAATACCGCCACGATCCGCCTGATCCTGAATCCTGACCATCAGCAAAACAGCATGGTCATGATCGATCGTCTTGGCCAGTTGCTCAAGGATATCCCCAACCTGGAAGCGGAATTTATCCGGGATCAGAGTGCTTTGCAAGCTACCCTGGGAACCGAAGCAGCCCCCGTGGTGGTGCAGCTATATGGCAAAGATCTGGAAACCCTTCAAACCTGGACGGACTCGGTCAGTCTGGCTCTGCAGACGCTACCGGAGCTCTATAATGTGCAAACCAATTTCGAACACGGCTGGCCTCAGGTAAAAGTTGCGTTTGATCGCAAACGAATTGGCTTGTTTGGCCTCTCTGTCTCTGCCATCGGCGATCAGGTGCAAGAACAGCTTTTGGGACGAGAAACCGGCCAATGGGACAACCAAGGCGAGCTCGAAGACATAACCATCAAATTGCCGCGACCTGGACTGAAAGAGCTGAATGATATGATCATTACTCAGGCCGATCAAGAATATCGTCTTTACGAACTCGCAACCATCAGCCTCGACAAGGCACCACGCGAAATCCACAGAGACAACCAAACCCGCATGGGTCAAATCACCGCTCATCTGAACAAAGATATCCCTATCGATAAGGTGGTACAGCGTATAAATGCAAAACTGGAGGCCATTGAACTTCCAGCTGGCTATACTGTTGAAATTACCGGCGAAGAACAAAAACGTCGGCAAGCTTTCGACAGTCTGAAATTCGCAATGATTCTCAGCATTATTCTGGTCTATATGGTCATGGCAGCACAATTTGAATCGCTCATTCATCCCTTTACCATACTGCTGACAATACCCCTGGCTGGCGTCGGGGCGATTTGGATCTTTGTGCTCCTGGGAAAACCCCTTAATATTATGGCACTCATCGGAATCATCATGCTGGCAGGCATTGCCGTCAATGACTCGATTATTCTCGTGGATGCCATCAATCAATTACGCAGACAGGGTATGGAACGGTTGCCAGCCGTGCTTGCTGCAGCACAACGACGTATCAGACCCATTATCATGACCAGCCTGACCACCATTCTGGCGCTTTTGCCGCTTACGCTGGGGTTCGGTGAAGGCGCTGCACTGCGCGGCCCCATGGCATTGGCCGTCATTGGTGGACTTTTTACGTCAACATTGTTAACTTTGGTGGTAATTCCGTGTGTTTACCTGGTGCTGGATCGTTTTTCAAAAATCGCCTAGCAACGAGGACGGTAATGAAACATAGACGAGATTCAGGGAGGAGCTGTAATGACAACACGATTCAAAATTTTCAGCATTATTTTCATAGGACTTTTATTCAGTGCCCTGGGATGGTCAATCATGTGTGCTGATCAGGAACAAGCCGGACAGACTCCGTTTTATTCTTTCACCAAAGAAGGGGAACTGTTTTTTTTCACTCCCGATTCAGAGCAAGTCACGCAAATCGACATCGAATTTGCAGATGATGCAGATGAAATCGTACTGGGATTAATGTTTCGCCGATCCATGCGGGAAAATCAGGGTATGCTGTTCATTTTCGACTCTGAAGCTCCTCGTTCGTTTTGGATGAAAGACACCTATTTTTCTCTGGATATGATTTTCGTCGATTCGAACAAGGAAATTGTTTCGATTGCCCGTGAAACGAGTCCGCTTTCGGAACAAAACTATCGCTCGGAAAAACCGGCACAATATGTGGTAGAAGTCAATGCCGGATTTGCCAAAAAACATGGCATCGTTCCCGGGTATAAAATCGACTGGCAACAAACGACCTCAAAATAGAGGATTGTATGCAAAAAGCATCCATAAAATTTCTGCAAAACCTGCTCTCTGTCCCCAGTCCTTCGGGCTATGAAGGACCGGCCCAAAATGTATGGACAAAATACGTTTCCCCGTTCTGTGACAAGATAGAAAAGGATTCACATGGCAATCGTATTGCTGTCCGCAATCAGGGGCAATCCATGCGTGTTATGTTTGCCGCTCACATGGATGAATTGGGATTTATTGTCAAACACATCGATGATCAGGGATACATTTTCTTTCAAACAATCGGGGGGCACGATCTTTCTGTCATTCCGGGACGCCGTGTAATCATTCAGACAAAAGATGGGCCGGTCCGAGGAGCCACAGGTAAAAAAGCGATTCACATTATGACCCCTGAAGAAAGAAAAAAAGTGTCCCCTATCGAAGACCTGTGGATTGACATCGGTCTCGAGAACAAAGAACTGGTTATGGATAAAGTTCGTATCGGTGATCCTGTGGTTTATGACACTGAAATGCAATTTTTAAACGATGACATTCTTGTCTCACGTGCCTTTGATGACAAAATCGGGGTATTTGCTCTTGCCGAAGCCTTGAGATTGCTTCAGAATCAGTCTCTTGGCACCACTCTATATATGGTTTCAACTGTACAGGAAGAAATCGGTATGCGAGGAGCAGTGACCAGCGCCTATCATATCGATCCATCTGTAGGCATTGCCGTGGATGTAACGCAAGCCACAGACTATCCTAAAGTCGACAAACGTAAATATGGAGATATCAAGCTTGGCAAGGGGCCGGTCATTCTCAAGGGTGCCAATGCAAATTCATTATTGACCGAGATCATAATCGAATCGGCAGAGGCAGAATCGATTCCTTATCAGATAGAAGCCGAGGCAGGGAGCACGGGAACTGATGCTGCGTCCATACAGCTCACACGCAAAGGAGTGGCTACGGGTCTTATAAGCATTCCTTTGCGATATATGCATACTCCCAGCGAGGTGGTGTCTTTAAAAGATGTCGAAAATACAGCCCGGCTGCTGGCCAGTGTCGCCAGGCTATTGTCACATGAGCACGAATTTTTTGTGTAATTCCCATGAATCCCAAAATCGCGACGGAATCCTATAACGAATGATTCGCACTATAATACAACGCAAGACCATGGTCAGCATGCCCTTTCTGGCTTTGGTTCTATTGGGAATCATATCCTACAAACATTTACCCGTAGAACTCTTGCCGAACGCCGAATTCCCCATGCTCATCGTTCAGGTTATGGGCACACGAGAGAATGATCCGGAATATACGGAAAAAACCGCGGTCATTCCTCTGGAGGGGGCCATCTCTACTCTCGAAGGGATCGATCGAATCGAATCGTTCATAGAACAGCGAAGAGCGATTATTACAGTCTATTTCAACCCAAACACTGAAATCAAATATGCTTTTTTAAAGCTGCAAGACCGACTATCTCCCTTACAGGCCTCGTTGCAACCCGACTATCGCGTGTTCGTGTTCAAAATAGATACCGAACAACTGGTAAACCGATTTATGACACTCAACGTCAGAGGGACTGGCGGATTGGATCGGATCCGAAATGTCGTCGATCAGGACGTGATTCAGGATTTATCTGCCATCGACGGAATGGCCAATGTAGAGGTCGCTGGCGGACACCAAAAATCGATCGAAATCAACCTGGACGAGCAAGCCTGCAAAGCACATGACATTACGGCCAACACCATCCGCAGCCGCCTGGCCCGATTCAATACCGAAAGACGGTACGTGGGTCAGATTCAGCATAACGAGGCCCGTTTGCCTGTCAACGTCAGTGCAACGTATAATGACCTGTCCCATTTAAAGGATGTCATCGTCAAGGACGAGGGATTCGTCCGGCTCGATGATGTCGCAGAGATCGCAGAAGGAACCCGGGAGCGGACGTCGATAAGCCGTATCAATGGTATGGAATCCATTACCGTGACATTGGTACGTGACAGTCAATCCAATCTTATCCAGCTGGCCCAGCGTTCTCGCAAAGTCATCGACAGACTGAATGAAACACTCAAAGATAAACGTATCGAGATCCACATTCAGAGTGATTCTGCTGCCGAGGTAGAACGCAATATCGACATGGTGATCGACCTGGCACTATTTGGCGGATTGCTGGCCGTCGTTATCTTGTGGATCTTTTTACGCAACCTCAGGCTGGTACTGATCATTGGTCTGGCCATTCCCATCTCTGTGATGGCCGCATTTAACTTTTTTTATGGTTATGACATTTCGATTAACAGCCTTACGTTGGTGGGCATTGCCCTGGCGATTGGTATGCTTTTGGATAACAGTGTGGTGGTGCTGGAAAACATTTACCGCTCCCAGTCATCCGGTGAGGACAAAGCAGATACCATCGCGACCGGAACAAAGCAGGTTTGGCGCTCCATTTTTGCGGCCACCCTGACCACTATTACGGTTTTTGTTCCGTTTGTTTTCTCGGAAAATTATATCATCAGTATTCTCGGACGTCATATTGGTGTCTCTATTATCTCTACGTTGTTGATCTCATTGCTCGTGGCTCTGATTCTGATCCCCATGCTGGCGCACAAATTTCTCCAGCCAAGCCAGCAAAACAGATTCAGAACCGTCTCGCGTAAGATGCGCTTGTTGCAAATCTATACGCTGTTGCTAAAGTCTGCGCTGCGGTTTCCAGCTCGCACAATCATCTCGGTCATTGTGCTATTCTTTTTGAGTCTCTTGATCAGTATCAGTATATCCACCGATGTGCCAGAAGAAAAAAAGTCGATGGAAATTCCCGTCTATTTGACCATGCCTGCCGGTTCCACACTGGAATCCACCGATCTTGCCGTTGTCGAAATCGAAGAGAGACTCGAGGAACTGAAAGATAAAGAGGATATTCTCAGTACCATTTATGAACAAGAAGCTGTTGTCACTGTTCGCCTGATCGAAGAGCCTGAGCAAGACCTGGATGCGATCAAAAAGAATGTACATGCGCAACTGAGAAACTATAATATCGGTGAGCTCTCTTATGAGCAGCCGATTTCCAGCCAGCGCTTTGGAGGAGGAGGATTTCGCAGAAACCCGGGCATGAACATCGAAAGACTCTTGGGAATTGGATCACCCGAAGAAAGTATTGTTATCAAAGGTCGTGATTTCGATCTTATGCGCCACCTGGCAGAGGATATCCAATTTCAGCTCGAAAAATTGACCCATATCGACCTGACAAATATCAGCATCGACCGCGAACGGCCTGAAATACATGTCCATTTCGACAATGAACTGCTGAGCTTTTACAATATTCCATTTTCCAGTATTGCCGCAGAATTGTCCGGTTTTGAAAACGAGATTGCCTCTCAGCTTAGCTTCAAACAGGGCAATACAGATATCGACATTGTCATTAAAAATAAAAATTTAAAAGAAAAATCCATCGAGGATCTCAAAAAAGTGCGGCTGCCCAGTCGCCAGGGTGGCGTTTTTCCTCTCCACTCTGTTTCTCAAACTGTTTATGGTCAGGGCAGGCCTGCAATTTACAGGGTGAATCAGGAAAGACAAATAGAATTGAGCTACCGGTTCAACTCTGAGGTACGTGAAGATAAAAACTTTCTCAATTCAGCCCGTGACGAGGTCGATGCGCTGATCGCCAACATGAACATTCCCATCAGTATAGCCGTAAAAGTCATTCATGACGATCGGGATTTGTCGGAATTTTATTTTCTGCTTTCTGCAGCATTTATTTTGATATTCATGATTCTGGCCTCGGTATTCGAATCGTTGTTTATCCCCTGGGTCATGATGTTTACCATTCCGCTTGCAGCCATGGGATCCTTTTGGGCTCTTGTTCTGACTCAAAACTCGATCCTCGATGCAAACACACTTGTCGGATTTTTGATTCTCCTGGGCGTGGTGGTAAATAACGGAATCATCTTTATCGATTATACACGGTTGTTGCGCAAACAGGGATTCAATCGCTCCCGGGCACTGATCACGGCCGGTCAGGCCAGGGTACGCCCCATTCTCATTACCAGTCTCACCACAATGATCGCCATGCTGCCACTGGCCATGGGCAAAGCCGAATATGTGTCCAATATTGGCGCTCCTTTTGCCATTACAGTGATCGGCGGATTGCTGAGCAGTACGCTTTTCACTCTGGTTATGATCCCCACTACCTATTCCGGGCTAGAATCGTCATTGAAATGGCTAAAAGGACAATCTTTTTTATCCAAACTATTACAGTTGCTTGCATTTATCCTGCTCATATGGCTCATCCTGAACCATGTCGACAGTGTGTTGTTCCGTTCGTTAAATCTATTGACAGCGTTAATCATTGTACCGGCCATGGCCTATTTTATTCAGGTATCGTTAAAAAGAGCGTCGGTATCCGTGATCAATCCGCAGGTACCTCTAAAAATAGAAATCCGCAATCTGGTTAAAGTATATGATTCACCTTCCCGGTTTGTACGTGAATGGCGTAAAGGCAAACAGATTGCTCAAAAGCTCGAAAAACCTGTCAAGACTTTTCGCGATGCCGACTCTTTATTATGGCAATTGGCCATTTTCGGATTTTTAATTTATTTTGTCTATTTTTATCTGGACAGTTTTTTTTACAAATTTGTTTTGGTACACATTCTGTTCTTGTATGGACTCTATTTACTCAAACCGGTGGCTCATGTTCTTGAATTGATTTTTTCACGCTCTCTGACAGAGCTACCCGAGCGGGTATATACTTTATTTTACTGGGGATTTCCGATTTGTAATATTCTTTATTTCGGTCTGCACCATAATATAGCAACTGTGACATTTATCGCATTGTTATGGTTTCTGATGCTATCGGTCTATACGTCAGCAGAGAAACTCGCCCGCGAGCAGATTAATATTGCCCGCATTCAGGGCAGATTCTCCGATATACGGATGCGGTGGTATCAGCTGGTCAGAGCTATTCCCTGGATTGGTCGAAGGAAAAATCCGTTTCGAGCGTTGGATCGAGTATCCCTGGAGATCGGGAATGGAATGTTTGGTCTGCTGGGCC
>CAYNUX010000147.1:0-8644 GCA_964400115.1 uncultured Cytophagia bacterium | reverse complement strand
TCTGTTATGTCCGAGAGAACAGTTAGTTTTGAAGATATCGCTTATGAACATATGGATGCACTCTATAGCACTGCCTTGCGAATGACCAAAAACCCCCATGAAGCTGAAGATCTGGTACAAGACACTTATTTACGCGCCTATCGTTTTTATGACAAATTTCAGCAGGGGACCAATTTTCGCGCGTGGATATTCAAAATCCTGACCAACACTTTTATCAATAGCTATCGCAAAAAAGTAAGAACTCCGCAAAAAGTCGATTTGGAAAAGGTTGCTTTTGGAATTGAAAGTGACGAAGAATTTCAAGATCCTGTAGAATGGGAAAGCTATGACGAAGAAACCTATTCTGAAATGTTCGATGATAAAATCAAAGATGCTCTTGAAAAACTCTCCCAGGAATTCAGGATGATTATTCTTCTTGCCGACGTAGAAGGCATGTCCTATAAAGAAATCGCCAAAATAGCCGATGTTCCTATCGGAACCGTTATGTCTCGCTTGTTCAGGGGAAGACGAATTCTGCAACGTTATCTGGGTGGTTATGCCCGCAGAGAAGGTTATTTGGTTGGCGCCATCGGTTAACAAAAGTTGAAATATTTTGGTATCCTTTCATATTATATAGGTAAATAAGTGAAAGGATACATACTTGACTCTTTTTCATTCTCGCCATATTGGCCCAAACAATCAGCAAATGGATGACATGCTGCAAGCTCTTCAGGTCAAAAGCCTGACAGAGCTTGCGGCAAAAGTCGTTCCCAATGATATAAAATCTTCCATCAAAGAATTTCCGGCTTTATCGGAATACGCATATATCAACAAGTTAAAAAAGTCAGCTTTAAAGAACAAGGTGTTCAAATCTTACATAGGGTGTGGATATAATCCAACAATCGTACCGCCCGTGATTCAACGCAATATTTTTGAAAATCCGGGATGGTATACCCAATATACTCCCTATCAATCAGAGATCTCCCAGGGTCGCCTGGAAGCGTTGTTGAATTTTCAAACATTGATTTCAGATCTTACTGGCCTTGCCATAGCAAACGCATCCCTCCTGGATGAAGCCACAGCCGCAGCAGAGGCCATGGCCATGAGCTTTCGAATCGCAAATCGCGGTAAAGAATCCAGAAACACCTTTTTTGTCCATAAAGATGTCTTTCCTCAGACCTTGGCCGTTCTTGAAGGAAGAGCTGAACCTTTGGGAATAGAATTAAAGATTGGGGATACTGATTCGACTGAATTCGATCAATCGCTGTTTGGCGCATTATACCAAACCCCTAATCAGTACGGAACACTCTTGGATGTAGAAAATATTATTCAACGGGCAAAAGAGCACAATATTTTTGTTACGGTGGTGACCGATCCCATGGCACTGGTGCTGTTGAAAAGTCCGGGAGAAATGGGAGCTGACTGTGTTGTCGGATCTGCACAACGCTTTGGCGTGCCGATGGGCTTTGGAGGTCCGCATGCCGGCTTTTTTGCCACAAGAGAAGAATTTCAAAGATTTGTTCCGGGAAGAATCATCGGCGTTTCCAAAGACAAAACAGGGCGAGCAGCGTTTCGCATGGCACTCCAAACCCGTGAGCAGCATATCCGGCGGGAAAAAGCAACGTCAAATATATGTACTGCTCAGGCCTTGCTGGCTATCATGGCAGGTATGTATGCGGTCTACCATGGACCCCAGGGGCTTGACGACATCGCATCACAAATCCATCGTCAAACTCTGACACTTTTAACAAAATTATCGGAATTGGGATTTAGACAAATCAACACTTCTTTTTTTGACACCCTTTATTTCGGGATGGACTCTGAAATGATAGAAAAAATTTCAGAATCTGCACTGCAACATGGTGTCAATTTCAGATTTTTTAATGATCATGCACTTTCCATATCACTTCATGAAGCCACAACCACGCAAGACATCGATGAAATTGTATCCATCTTCAAGTCAGTCAAACCCTCATTTAAAAAAATCACCCTCGAGGATTTTGAGCCTATTCCACTGCATTGGCGACGAAAGAAGGAGATTCTCACACATCCGGTTTTTAATGAGCATCAGTCCGAAACCAAAATGATGCGGTACATAAAAAAATTGGAAAAAAGAGATCTTTCACTGACCACATCCATGATCCCGCTGGGATCTTGTACGATGAAACTCAATGCAAGCGTCGAGCTCATGCCCGTGAGCTGGCCCGAATTCAGCGAAATTCACCCCTTTGCGCCCAGGGAACAAACCCAGGGATATCAAGAGATATTCAAAGAACTCGAGGCTGACTTGGGAGAAATCACCGGTCTTCCAGGTGTCTCTTTGCAGCCCAATTCGGGTGCCCAGGGTGAACTGGCCGGGCTCCTGGTCATCCGCGCATATCACCATGACCAGGGAGAAAAACAACGTAACAAGGTATTGATTCCTACCTCTGCTCATGGAACCAATCCTGCCAGTGCTACAATGGCAGGATTGGAGGTTGTTCTGGTAAAATGCGATAAGCGCGGAAACATCGATCTCGACGATCTGCATGACAAAGCCAGTGCAAACAGCGAATCCCTTACCGCTTTAATGTTGACCTATCCTTCTACGCATGGGGTCTTTGAGAAAAATGTCCGTAAAATTTGCAAAATTATACACGACAATGGCGGCCAAATCTATATGGATGGCGCAAATATGAATGCACAAGTAGGCTTGACCAAGCCTGCTATGATCGGCGCGGATGTCTGTCATCTCAATTTACATAAAACATTCAGTATTCCGCATGGAGGCGGTGGCCCTGGAGCAGGACCGATATGTGTCGCCAAACATCTGATCCCGTATTTGCCAGGGCATCCATTTTCTAACTTTTACAACCATAAACATATTAAACCGGTTGCAGCAGCTCCTTTTGGCAGTGCAAGCATATTGATTATTTCACACGCATATATTAAATTGATGGGTTCAAAGGGCCTTGAAAAGGCAAGCCAGGTCGCCATTCTCAATTCAAATTACATAAAGAAACGCCTGGAAAAAGCATTCCCGGTCTTGTATACCGATCCTGACGGTTGGGTAGCACATGAAATGATCATTGACTTGAGACCCATGAAAAAATACAATATTGAAGCCGAAGATGTGGCCAAAAGACTCATGGATTATGGTTTTCATTCTCCCACTGTCTCATGGCCGGTATTGGGCACGATGATGATTGAACCCACCGAGAGCGAATCTCAAGATGAATTGGATCGATTCTGCGAAGCCATGCTTTCGATTCGTCACGAAATCGAAAATATTGAATCCGGTGTTTGGTCTGAGAAACACAATCCGCTGAAAAATGCACCGCATACCGCTTTTGAATTGACTCAAGCAGATTGGCCCTTTCCATACGACAGAAAAACAGCGGTATATCCTTTGCTTTTTATCATGGAAAATAAGTTCTGGCCCCCTGTCAATAGAGTTGACAACACCTATGGAGACCGCAATTTAATTTGCATATGTCCGCCTGTAGAGTCTTATGATAGAGACTAACAACTCTCTTGTTTTCAGATGGACGATGAAATAGAGAAAACGACTAAAGGGAGTAACTTTTTTGAAACGACTTGTACGAAAATGGTTGAACAGAATGCTCGCACTCATAGAACGCGTGGGCAATGCATTACCACACCCGGCAACTCTGTTTGCATTATTCGCCCTGTCGATCATTGTTTTATCATGGGTTATCCCGCGCCTCGGTGAATACAAAGGGGCTGCCCAGGCAGAAGAGATCCGCCGTCTCACCGGTGATGAAAAACGAGGTCTGATCTACGCTGGCATAGCCTCGCTTGCATTGGTTTTAATTTTGGTGTGGGGAACAGTACCTGACAACGGTTTTTTGCGCAATCCGGAAACCGGAAGCTTGTTGCGTTCCCCGTTCCTTTCCGGTATTGTTGCCATCATTTTCCTCGGTGCCTTTATTGCGGGTGTAGCCTATGGTATCGGCGCCAGAACTATCAAAAATGACGCCGAGGTGATGAAAGGCATGGGGAAATCGATCGAAACCCTGGGCGTTTATGTCGTATTGTGTTTTTTTGCTGCTCAGTTTGTGGCCTATTTTAAATGGACGAATCTGGGACTCATTTTTGCCATAGAAGGTGCGGGTTTCCTGCAAGGTCTGGGCCTGGGCCCTATACCGCTCATGATCACGTTTATCATTCTTTCAGCTGTGATCAACCTGGTCATGGGAAGCGCAAGCGCCAAATGGGCAATCATGGCGCCTGTCTTTATCCCCATGTTTATGATTTTGGGTTATGCACCCGAACTTGTTCAGGCAACCTATCGAATCGGAGACAGTATCACCAATATCATCTCACCCATGATGTCCTACTTTCCACTCATTGTCGCGTTTATGGAAAAATATGACAAAGAGGCCGGTATTGGTACCGTTATCGCGACCATGCTACCCTATACCTTTGTTTATTTTCTCATCTGGATGATTTTGTTCATCATTTGGGTTATTTTTAGTATACCGGTTGGCCCGGGTGCCAATCTTTATATCCCTATACCTCAATAGAGTAAAGGATTTTATGGAAAACAAACCCCAACATCCGGTTTCGGTGTGCTGGTTAAGACGGGATTTACGTTTATATGATCATCGCCCCCTTTATCATGCGTTGTCCGGTAAATATCCCGTTGTTCTATTATTTATTTTTGATATCGATATACTGAAAACTTTAGAACAAAAAAAAGATAGTCGGATTCATTTTATTCATCATACCCTAAAGGAATTAAATAAGCAGCTCGCGAGATTCAAGACCTCGCTGGTCGTGAAACACGGCAAAACCGAACAGGTTTGGAAAGAGCTGTTAAATGACTGGCATATTCACGAGGTCTTTGCCGGCCAGGATGTTGAACCCTATGCCAAAAATCGAGACAGAAAAATAGAAAAACTGCTCAGAGATAGGGCAATTCCCTTTCATCTGATGAATGATCATGTGATCTATAGTGATGTCTTTAAGGATAATGGCGAGCCTTATCTGGTCTTTACCCCCTATAAAAAAAAGTGGCTGGAACGTTTTAATGCCCAAGATATTGCAACCTATGACACAGACCCGCTTTTAAAAAATTTTAATTCCTCGCGTCCACTGCCAGTACCTGAATTGTCAGACCTAGGCTTTGAATCCACATCTATTGCCTTTCCAGACAAAACCATCCCAAAAGAAATCATAAAAAATTACCACAACACCAGAGACTTTCCGGCTCTGCGCGGCACGACACGCCTCGGGGTACATTTGCGTTTTGGTACGATCAGCATTAGAGAATGTATCAGAATAGCAAAAAACCTCAATCAAACGTGGTTGAGCGAGTTGATCTGGCGAGAATTTTTTATAACTATATTGGATCACTTTCCATACACCATAGAACAGGCGTTTAAAGAAAAATATAATCATATTCGCTGGCAAAACAATAGAGCCGAATTTGAAAAATGGTGTCATGGGCAGACAGGATACCCTATCGTAGACGCCGGAATGAGACAACTAAACAGCACCGGCTTTATGCACAATCGGGTACGCATGATCGTGGCGAGTTTTTTGACCAAACATCTTTTAATCGATTGGCAGTGGGGGGAGAACTATTTTGCCGGGAAATTACTGGACTATGAGCAAGCTGCAAATGTAGGCAACTGGCAGTGGGCTGCCGGCACAGGGGTAGACGCAGTACCCTATTTTAGGATTTTTAATCCGTATACTCAGGCGCAAAAATTCGATCCACAACAAGCTTACATCAGTCAATGGGTCCCCGAAATAGATTCAGATAAATATCCTTCGCCTATGGTCAATCATTCTGCAGCCCGCATTAGAGCTCTGGAAACCTACAAATCTTCCATTTCCTGAGCCAATAACTCAATAATCAGTGCCCTCTTCGGTACGGCACTGTATGGTGATCATTTCATCAGAATCAATATAGATTTCATATTCTATGGGACGACAGCATACCGGACAATCTTCGATATAGCTCTGATGCTTGCCAGCAAAGAGTTCGATGACTATGGAGATCTCTTCGCCACAATAAGGGCATGATACCAGCTTTTCATTATCCATAAAACGCTCCTGAGCAGAGTCATTATGAAATGTTTGAGATTAATTTTAGGCGATCAGTTAGATATCCATCATTCATGGTTTAAAGAACAGAGCGCTGATATCCTTTATGTCATGATGGAAATTGAAACTGAACTCAAGTATGTCACACACCACATTCAAAAGGTGGTAGCTTTTTTTTCAGCTATGCGTTGGTTTGCCAAGGATCTGCGGAAGAAAGGTCATCATATCATTTACCTCGAATTGGATGACCCGGACAATCGGCAGGATTTATCTTCCAATCTCAAAAAACTCATCCGAGATCATAACATCACCCGTTTCGAATACCAGGAACCCGATGAGTGGAGACTGGAAAAACAGCTTGCTATGCTGTGCAAGCAACTCGACATAAAAACAGCCAGATGTGCGAGTGAACACTTTATGATCCCCCGCAATGAACTCTCGAGCATCTTTATCTCCAGACCACCGGTGATGGAATCCTTTTACAGACAATCGCGAAAGCGATTTGACATTCTGGTAAAGAATGGCAAACCACTGGGAGAAAAATGGAATTATGATCAAAGCAATCGGGAAAAATTCCGAGGACAGGTTCCCCTTTCTGATCATAAGCTTTTTGATTATGACCGCACTTTAATTTTAAACATGATAAAAGCAAAATCTATTCAAACAATCGGCTCTATCGAGGCATCGCATTTTATCTGGCCCGAATCTTTTCAAGATGCCATGCATATGCTCGAACATTTCCTTGAACACCACTTGCCTCACTTTGGACGGTTTCAGGATGCCATGACCGAGGAATCGCCCTGGCTCTTTCATTCCAGACTATCATTTGCCTTGAACATAAAACTTTTACATCCGCACCTGGTCATTGATAAAGCGCTGAGCCATTGGGAAAATAATGCTGAAAAAATCGACCTTGCACAGATCGAAGGCTTTATCCGGCAGATCGTGGGATGGCGGGAGTATATGCGCGGCATTTACTGGACAAGAATGCCGGAATACAAAACAGTCAACAAACTCAATCATAAAGGTTCATTGCCTGCCTGGTATTGGAGTGGAGAAACAGGCATGAATTGTCTTAAACATGCTATAAAGTCCTCACTGGACCTGGCATATGCTCACCACATACATCGCCTCATGATCACGGGAAATTTTGCTCTACTCCTCGGCGTAGACCCTGACGAGGTAGATGAATGGTATCTCGGCATTTATATCGATGCCATAGAATGGGTTGAACTGCCAAACACCCGGGGAATGAGTCAATACGCAGATGGTGGAATCGTGGCCACGAAACCTTATATTTCTTCAGCCAACTATATTGATAAGATGAGCGATTATTGTTCTGGATGCATCTATCGCGAAAAGGATAAAGTTTCCCAGGGTGCATGTCCTTTTAACAGTTTATACTGGGCATTTCTCCAGGAGCACCGTGAAAGGCTGAAAGAAAACCCCCGCATGAAATTGATTTACAAAATATGGGATCGATTCAGCGATGATACACATCACCAAATTCTAAACAAAGCTCAGGAGATCAAAAACAACGCCGACAAGCTTTAAATGTCATGAACTTGCTTAAAGGTTTCGAGTAATTGTTCCACTGCCGGATGATCAATGTTTAAATCCTGAAATCCAGCTCCTCCCACATAGACACGAGTACCATATTCGTGCGCGATTTCTAATAATCGGTCCAATTCAGTTTGCGTCGCTTGTACATTGGGCACAAATGTACTAGAGATATACATACGCTCGGGGGCATACTTTTTGAACACACGATCAATTCTAAAAGAAGGCGTATTTTGCCCGCTAAACAGCACTTTAATACCACGAGCTTCTAAAATATGATCTACCATTTTTAAGCCAATATCATCCAATTCATCAAATAGATTTACCAGTAATGCTCGCAACCTCTTTTTTTTGGGAATACGCACAATGCCCTGAAGGCGAATGATACTATCCCGTATGACTTGAGTCGCAAGGTGCTCTTCAATTATAGTCAATTCACCTTTCATCCACATGATGCCCAGTCTGTGCATGACCGGGGTAATCAGCTCGTCATAGAGCGCATAAAGCGGATCTTGGGCCAGATAAAGTCCGTTCAAAATCTGTTGCACTTTATCTCTTCTGCTGGCAACAGCAAATTCAGTACAATAGTCTATTAAAGCACTCCAGTCGCCTTGCGTGATCGCCAGGCTGATATCCAGATCTCGTTTTGTCTCTAGGGGAAAAAGATTGACGCGAGGATTTTTTTTCTCGTGTTCCTTGATAAACTCTACAAGATGATGCATAAAAAATTTTCGATGCCCCCCTACCGTTTTATGACACTTTAATTTCCCTTCTTCAGTCCATCGTTTTACAGTAGAGACATTCACGCCAAGCATTTTTGCCACTTGAACGCTATTGAGTTCCGTAATCTCATTTTTCATCCGAGTATTGCTGTTTGAGAACTGTTCAGTCATCGAATCAATCTCTTTGCATAGTTTCGGGTTTGTTTGTTGTGCCATTGCACGTCAGTAATTGATTGTTCATATCATAAGGAAACGCGTGAATCGCACAGATTTATTTGATCTGCCGGAGATCATCGACCAGGCGCTCCGCCACGCCCGGCCCAAAGACG
>CAYNUX010000146.1:0-8644 GCA_964400115.1 uncultured Cytophagia bacterium | reverse complement strand
ATGGCCAATTTCTCATCAAAAATTCTAATCAGGATGTCCTGATGAAGGTTGTTGATGTCAGTAACGGAAGAATCGGCATTGCACTGGGGGGCGGAGATCCGGCTGCGACCCTGGATATCGGCGGTGATTTACGGATCGGTACCGTCAACGATCTTTCCGGTGAGACGGCTGCATCGGTTCTTGTGCTCGATGCTGGATTGGTCAAAAAGCGACAATTACCAACGAACATTTGGGATGGAGACGATAACGACACCTATACAGGCGAGAATCCGATTTCAATTAGTACAGGAAATGTGATTTCCGTTGGTTATGATAATCAGACCATTAAAATGAATACCAGCAATGAACTGTATGTAGATGAAATACCGGCATCAGCGGGTTGGACCTATTATCCTTCGTCTCAAATGGTCATTGAAGGAAGCGACATTCCATCCAGTGCATTTTTCAGATGGTATAGTCACAGTGAACTCGGGCTGCCCGCCACAGCAAGGGCGGTCTATCTGCACATCGCCATGTCGAATGGAGCTGCGGTAAATTATAACCTGTCGGTCACGGAACAAGCATGGACGGACAGCCATCAATCATTGGGGAATGCAATTGCGAGTGGTGATTTTCTCACTGCCACGGTCAATAATACCAGACCGGCAACCAACGCAGGCATTGTCAAATTAAATACCAACGGGGTCTATATCGGGCTCAGAGGAATGGATACCGGCGATCCGCTCGATTTTTGTCGGATCAAGGTGATGGGATATTTTGAATAAAATCTCTGCCTATGAAAAAAGACGATAGACCAGGGACGACAGACCGTGGTCTATCGTTTATCATCCAACAGATATCATTGTTTTTAAAACGCATTTCAACAAAGCACTCCCGCACTCTAATCTTTCAACATCGCGCATCATCCATGCAATGAGGGATTCAGGCATAGTTTCCGATGAGCAAGTTCAGTGCATCTCGAATATTCCAGAGGAAACTGTACCTCAGGTGCTAAATATCTTGATCATATCAGACAATTCCTCAAGCGTTGTCTCGGATATCTCGCTTTTGTCGATAATAGCTTGTAGAATGGCTCTCACAGCGGCTAAATCGGTGCATGGCTACCAGACAGGTCTTATTTATTTTAAAGAGAAACGAGCACGACCTGTCATTTTCGTATCTCAACTCTCAAAGTTCTATTCCAGGGTATTTCTAAATATTCGGGCAATGGTTCGCCACCTGCATCAACGGTAAATCCGGCTTGACCAAAACGGCCGAGATGCAAGCGGACAGTCCCTGCAGAACGATCCGGCTTTGGGGTCTGTACCCAAACCTGAGCGCGCGTACCGCTGTCATTGACGTGCATGGTCATCGTCATCGGACCAAAAAAGGTCGGCAATGACAATACCGACAGCCGCGCTCCGGAATAAAGCCAGGAGACGGGCAAGCTATGCAAAAGTTCGAGGTCCTGGTCCCGTTCCAGTATCAGCAGATTACGGACGAGCCGGATTATCTGCATATTACCGGCAGTATGCGGAATATCGCCGGTTACCCGGGTTCCTTCACCTTTGGCAGATTGTTCTTCGCCCCAGATCAGGGTTGGGGATGAATGGTTGGCAAAGGTATAGAGCAATTCTTCAGCCTTGTCCGCATTGCCGAGCCAGTTATAGGCCAGAGCCCGGTGAGCGGTAAAAATCGGCCACACGCCTTCGTCCAGCCAGCCCACGCTGTGGGTCATGTTTTCTTTTGTAAAAGCTTCCAACATATTCATCGTTCCAGTGACCAGTGAATCGTCCGCTGAAAACAAATGACCAACATAAATCGAATGCATCACGCCCCACTGTCCCCGTTGCGGACGGTCCTTTTCCGGATCGAAGGGCATTTTAATGGGCAGAAACAAATGGCCGAATTCATCCCGGCGCTGATCGCGCTTTACCGCACGGCGAAAGGCGTGTAAATAATCCTCATATTCCTGTTTCCATAGATCCGCTTCCGGTTTCTGCATCTGTGAGGCAATTTTAAAAGCTTCACCCATTGAGATCAATCCCCAGAAAATGCTGCCATAAGAAGCCCCGACCCCGGCAACACCGCCATCGGTCAATCCTTCCGGCATCAATCCATAGGTCAGAGACTGTGGATCTGCCAGCGTTTGTCGGCGCAAATGAATGATATGCGCCACCGCGGATTGAAATTCAGACCAGTGTTGCTGCATCCATTCCCAATCCTGAAACAGACGCGTATACCGTCCCATGCTATAAATCAGGTGAGCGGTTTCCCGATGCAACAAGGGGGGTACCATCACACCGGCCCGGCCATCCGGGGTTTGATACAGCAGAAAAGACTCTAGAATTTGTTTTGCCGCGTTTTGATCATCCAGCCAGGCCAAAGCTTCCATTGCCCATTGTGCATCGCCATACCATAATCCCCGGTAAAGCGTGGCACCGGGTTGAACCTGGGCATGACCATCCACCCATTCCCTGAGCTGATAGATGGTCCGGATGCCGCCGTCGAGTAAATCCTGAATATCATCATCCGGCACCATTAACCGGTCCCAGGGCAAATCGGCACGCTGCCAATCGTCCATAGCCTTGTTGCGGGCGTGCTGCACATCAGGAAATTCAACCGGCTTTTCCAGTTTGCCATGAATCACCACGACATCGACCAGCCGGATGGATTCCGCAAAACTGAGCAGCCAGCCTTTATCCGTTTTTGCGGCTTTTTCAAAGACAGGCCGGGTTTTGATAAACGGGACCCCGTTAAAAAGTAATGTCCCTGTTTCCGGTGTAATCTTGAGCGGTCTTTGCGTTTCAAGTCTCAATTCCAGGGGGCCTGTACCGCTCACGAGTTCGGTGCGCATCGCATCCATCCTGACCAGACCGGCATCGAGCAACTCGATACCGGCATCGATAAAAATCTCTGCTTCGGACCTGGCAGTGCCTGATATCACAGCTTGGGCAGTAACCTGATTCCGGACCGGAAAAACCCAGATACCGCTGAGCAAAACATTGGGATCAACGCCGCTGCGAGACGCGGTCACCTCGACAGAAAGCCAGCCATCAGCGTCCACGTCCCGGGCATCAAAAAAGAAGACCTGTGGAACACCCTGTCCGCCTGTTGTAATCAGATCCACTGTCTTTGTTTTTGCCCCTTCTACCAGCAAATCCATGGCCCGGCTGATGCGCCCAGAGCGGTAGACATCGATAAATCCAAGCGCTACCTGTTTTTCACTGCCAGCAGAGATACGAACATCATAGCGGATCGAGCGGCCAGTACCCCAGGCGACACTGCGGAATGCCGGATCCACATCCGGCTTGGCCTCGACCCAGGCCGGAGAACCGGAAAGGCCTTCATGGCGGATAAATGAACTATCAGGGGCCATTGCTGCAGGATAACGGATCCGGTTGGGAATGAGTGCAAAAGTGGTTTGACGCAGCCGGCAGCCATCACCGATATGATCGGTGATGATGATAGGTACCCGTGCATGGAGCAGGTTTTGGCTAATGCTGTCGCAGATGCTGCCATTGGATGTGACACTGATAATCGTCTTTGGCCTTGCATAGGGACCGGGACCAAAATCATAAACCAGGGCCCCCTGATGATCGACCAGAGATTTCTGCCAGTCGTCGATCAAACAGATGGGTGTCATATAATGGGTCGGTGCAAAAGTATAATCAATTGAATATGCTTTCTGCGCCAAGAGGGTTTGGGGAAAAGCGCTTAGAAATCCGGCTAAAAAGAAGAGCTGCAAAATCGATCTTGTTCGTTTCCTCAGATCGGAACAATAAGAAACCATGACAATCTCCAGGTCCGCTAGCAATTTAAAAGCATTTACTTGATTATCACAGATGTCCGGCTACCGGACACCCATAGTAAAATATGCATATTTTCTCAATCGTCCAAGACAAATTTAAGGATGATATCATGGCGGTAATAATCGCGAGCCGATGTACGGCCGTTCTGGCGAATGTTTAGGCGATTATGGCAATTCCCTTACAATGAAAATGGTTGTCGAATTGGGTTTTAAAGGGTTCTCCCACAGAGTAGCGGCCACGCCCGAAGAATTTCTTTGGAACGCATAGATTTCAACATAGTCATTGGGGGCCAGACGCACAATGTCAGAGACCATTGTATTGGTCATTTATTCCTGTCTTGTACCCCCCTATAAAAATGTTCCATTGGTATGAAAGGAACCGTTTTTGTAAATGGCCAAAGCAGCCTTCATATAGACTGAACTCGTGTCCTTTGAGCCCGCGCGTCTCGCCCCCCATAAAATGATAAAATTGGGTTTAGCCATACAACTATTTCCCAATGTCTGATTTTGTCCTGCAATTCTCTGCTGATCATACCGATTGTTTTGTAAAGACTTTATACAATACCGGCACCACAACCAAGGTTAAAAATGTCGAGGCGATGAGACCGCCGATGATCGTCCAGCCAAGAGGTGCCCAGACAGTCCCGCCACCTAATGTCAGAGGCAGCAGTCCCCCGACTGTCGTTGCGGTGGTGAGCACGATCGGCATAAAGCGGGTTTCCCCTGCTTTTTTGATGGCGCTGATCATATCCGTGCCCTGGCGAAAAAGTTGATTGGTATAGTCCACCAAAATAATGGCATTGTTGACCACAATGCCGACCAGACTGGTCATACCAATAAAAGCAGTAAAGGAAAACGTGTTACCGGTAATCAGCAAGGCCAAAATCGAACCAATGATCGCTAACGGTATGGCTGAAAAAACAATGAGTGGCTGGCGATATGAGCGGAACTGCAGCACCAGAACACCTAAGATAGCAGCCATTGCCACCAGTATCGCTTTGAGCATCCCCCCAAAAGATTCCTCCCGGCTCTCCAGCTCTCCGCCAATGGAAAACGTGGTTCCCTTTGGCCAGTCATAGGCATTGAGCTGCTTGATAATTTTTCGTGTCACATCATTCACCGAGGTTTTTCCAACGACATCCGCTGTCACGATGACCGTGCGTTGCATATTAAAATGATCGATTGCCAGCGGCGATTTGCTGAACTCGATGTATGACACCTGTTTAAGGGGAATCATCGCGCCGCTTTGAGAGGTGATATAAATCTCATTGAGATCCTCGATACCCGGCCGGCCATTTACAGGCAGGCGAACAACAACATTGTATTCTTTGCCATGTTCATCGCGAAACTGGCTGACCGGTAACCCGGCGATGGCCGCACGAACCGTCCGGTCGATGTCGGTGATAAGAACGCCCAAGAGTCCCGCCTTTTCCCGGTCGATCCGGATATGCAGATCTGACTTGGATTCACTGAGCGGATTATCTACATTAACTGTGCCGGCGGTTTGCCGGATGATCGCTTCCACATCGCCGGCTGTGTCCTCCAGGACGGAAAGATTATCGCCCAGGATACGGATCGCGATCGGCGCTTCAACCGGAGGCCCCTGCTCGAATTCCTTGATTTCGATCCGGGCTCCCGGAATATTGGCGAATCGTTGGCGCAGCGATTGGATCATGTTTGCAAATGCAGCCGGTTTGTATTTATGTAACTGGACAAATATCTGGACATAATTATTCTGCTCTCGTTTGGGAAAAGTATTGTAATAAATTCGCGGGTTTCCATGACCAATATTGCTTGTATAACTGCGGATAGACGGCATGCCGGCAAGTTCTGCCTCAACCTGCCTGGCAACCCGATCCGTTAATGCCAGACTGGCTCCTTCAGCGGTATACATATTGATCATGAGTTGAGGCTTTTCCGCTTTTGGGAAAAAGCTGACCCCGACCAGTGGAAACAGGGCAAGGGCTAATAAAAAGATCAGCAAAACGAGAATCAGAAAACGTCCGGATTTTTCCAATGCAAAAGCCAGTGTCCGTCGATAATAGGACTCGATCAGCCGGTTCAGCAGGTGGCGCACACGGCTCTCCTTTTGCGCATCCGCTATGGTAATAAATTTGCTCGCTAAATAGGGTGTCAGAGAAAGCGAAATCATCAAAGAAGCTACCAGCGTAACAATGACCGTAACCGGCATGCTTTTGATAAAATCACCTGTCATATTATGCATCGCCAACATGGGAACGAAAGCAAGCACCGTGGTGCCTGTGGCGCTGACAATTGCCCAACCAACCTGAGACGTCCCCTCTATTGCAGCCTGTTTGGGCGAATAACCCAGTTTGATAAAACGAGACGTATTCTCTGCTACAACAATCGCATTATCGACCAACAGACCAAGTGCGATCACAAGCCCGGCGATGGTCATCTGTTGGATACCAAAGCCGGACAGGTCCACGATACCGATGGCCATAAAAATAGAGATGGGGATAGCCAGCATAACGATCATCGAGGAACGAAATCCAACAGCAAAGAAAACAACAATACCGACAAGAATCAAGCCCTGTAATAAACTGGAAAAGAAAACGGATAAACGCTCTGAAACACTTTCGGATTGATCGAAAACACTTACCATTTCCATCGAGCCGGGAAGTTCGGCTCTGAATTCAGCGAAAACAGCCTGCAAATTCTCCAGGACGCGGAATATATTGGTCCCATCTTTTTGCTGAAGGGTGATAAAAATGGCTCTCTTGCCGTTATGGCGTCCCTTGTAGGTAATATCCTGATCATCCACTTTTACTTTTGCAATGTCCTGGAGCGTAATGAGGTGATTGTTGCCGGCATGAACAACGGTTTCCTTGATTTGATCGATCGTTTCGAATGAACCGCTGGTCCGTACATTAAACTGGCGGGATGCTATATCCAGGCTGCCACCCGGGATATTTTGACCCGTGCTCTGGATCGCAGCCATCACCTGGTCGAGTGCAATATGTCGTTTGGCAATTTTGTCCAGATCGACAGAAACGGTCACCTGTTGGTCTGGACATGCCCAAATCGCCACTTTTCTGACCCCGGACCGGTTCCGGATCATTTTTTCCAGACGCTCGGCTTCGTGCTGCATGTCCCGGTACGGAGCCGTATCAGATATCAGGGCCAGTTGAAGAATGTTGACATCGGTGATACTCCATTTTTCCATTTCCAGAAATAGAATCTCCTCCGGAAGCTCATCGCGGATGCTGTTGACCTTTTGCACCACGTCGGAATATTTTTCGTCCGAATCCGTGCCGGTATAAAATTCTACAAAAATCGAACCCAGTCCATCTTCTGATAGAGATGTTAATTTATAAATATCATCCAATTCATTGATCACTTTTTCGATTGGATCGACCACCAGCTCCTCGATATCTTTTGGATTGGCGCCGGGATATACAACAAAAATACTCGACCCCGGAGGCGAGACCCGGGGATCTTCGGAACGGGGCATCGATATAAAGGAAGCGATGCCAAAAAGAAGCAACAAGGTAATAACCACACTGGTAAACTGGTGATTTTCGATAGCCAATTTCGGCAATTTCATCGCATTTATTCTCCGGTTTTCATATGGTTGGATGCCGTGCTCACACGTACAGGTTGACCATCCTTTAAAAAGGAAGCACCCCTGGTTACCACATGGTTTACCTCCTGCAAGCCCATGGTAATCCCCAATTGATGGGAAAAGAGGTTTCCGATAGTGACCGGGATCTTGACAGCCCGATCATGATAAATCGTAAAAACATATCCCTCTCTGCCTTGCAATTCTACCACGGATTCAACCGGGACCAGATAAAAGGATTGCATCCGGGAAGGAAAAAGTTGAATCTTGCTGATCAATCCTGCAAGTAAATTTTGAGGGGGGGAGGCCAGCGAGATTTCAATTTCATAGGTTCCCTGCCCTGGTTCGGCGGAACCAGCGAGCTCACTGACCTGGCCATTAAAAACTCTATCAGGAAATACGTCGAATGAAATACGTGCAGAATCTTCGAGTTGCACCCGAACGATTTCCCTATCCACTAGCCCGGCTTTTACGACCCAACCTGTCCGGGTGCACCCGAATAAAATCACAGGATATCCACTGTCGACCAGTTCGCCGGATTCCATCAGACACGTTAATATTTTTCCCTCAGCCGGTGCACGTATAACAGAATATTTTTGATTAAACTCTGCTATTTTCATATCAGCGCGTGCCAATTCAAGTGCGGTTTCCGTATTCTGTAATGTTTGCAATGTAATTGCACTATCTGCATACAATGTTTCAGCCCTGGCAAAATCGCGTCGAACTTTTTCAAATGCCGCCTGTGCTTGAGCAACCCTGGCATTGATTTCATCAAGCACCAATGTCGCCAATATCTGTCCCTTTTGCACATTTTCACCTTCTGAAACGGATATTTTGTCGATAATTCCGCCTGTCTTGAATGACAGTTTCAATTCTTCACCGGGAGATAAAACCCCGGTGGTCGAAATCGGTATCATCATTTCTCTTTTCTCAACGGGGACGATGCACACCGGCATCGCCTGCTCACCGGAGGGTTCCGGTTCATTCTGTGAGCAGCTAATGACGGCGATCACGATCGCGCATATTGAGAGCAACGTCATTCTCCAGTTTCCGATTTTCATCTCTCTCTCCTTTGTATGACAAAAATCTTTATAAAGCTTTCGGGTTTATCGCTTCTATGACATGTTTGAAATCAGTCGTGTCCCGTCATCAGGCGGGACACCAACCACCAAATATACTAAAATTAGTTATTTAGTGTCGTGAATAAACAGGATCAATTAAATACAATAGGTAACTAATTTCAATTGATATTAAGTGACTTGACAGGGGTG
>CAYNUX010000145.1:0-8669 GCA_964400115.1 uncultured Cytophagia bacterium | reverse complement strand
AAAGATAATAATTATTTATTTAAATTAAAAGTGACCTTTTTAGAGTGGACTCAATGATGCAACGATATTCAAAGGGTTTACCCTTTATCACTCTCGTGATTTTGCTCCTTTGCCAGAGTGCACCTGCAGAAACGGAAAAACGTATCGCTCCTCAGGAAATAGCCCCCATCAAGGCGCCGTTCGACATGCCCCAACTCGAGCGCCCTGTATTTGAGGACAGAGCTCTTTTGCTTACCGATTATGGGGCTGTGGGCGATGGCAAGTCAAAAAACACGGATGCCTTTGCCAAAGCCATTACGGCATGCCACCGTGCCGGAGGCGGAAAGGTTATTGTTCCGCCTGGCAAGTGGCTGACCGGCGCGATTCATCTCCAGAGCCATGTCAATCTGGTCCTGGAAAAAGGCGCGGAAATACATTTCAGCCAGGATCCTGAAGATTATTTGCCCATGGTGTTTACTCGCTGGGCCGGATTCGAGTGTTATAATTATTCTCCCTTGATCTATGCGCGGGATTGCGAAAATATCGCTATTACCGGTGAGGGCAAGCTCTATGGGCATGGTCAATCATGGTGGCCATGGTCAGAGCGCCAGAGCGAGACCGGCCGGGCCATGTATGAAAATCAGGTTTTAAAAGGGGTACCGCCCGAACAGCGCATCTATGGAACCCCTGAGGCCGGTTTACGTCCGCAGATGATCAGCCCGATCAACTGTAAAAACGTTTTACTGGAAGGATTCACGATTGCCGATCCCGGTCCATTTTGGACGATACAAATGGTCTATTGCGAAAATGTGATCGTTCGTAACCTGGATATCCACACCAAAGGCGGCCCCAATACCGATGGCATCAATCTCGATTCTTCGAGTAAGGTTTTGATCGAATATTGCCATCTGGACGTGGGAGACGATGCGGTTTGTTTGAAATCAGGTATTAACAAAGATGGATGGCGGGTGGGACGTCCTACTGAAAAAGTGGTTGTACGCAACATCACAGCCCTGAGCAGTCATGGGGGTATTGTCATTGGCAGTGAAATGTCCGGTGGGGTACGCGATGTGCTGGCATACGACTGTCTGTTCGATGGTTCTGATCGCGGGATCCGTCTGAAATCCAATGCTGCCAGGGGCGGTACGGTCGAAAATATCCATTATCGCAATATCACCATGCGCAATATTCGGTCTGAAGCCATCCGCATCAATACCAATTATGGCGCCTGGCTGGCTGCAAAAGACGCATCCGCGTACCCGGTCTTTCGAAACATCATTATAAAAGACATCGATTGTCAAGGAGCAGGGATTGCCGCAAGCCTGCGTGGCACCTCTCACATGCCGATTCGGGATATCCGGCTCGAGAATGTGACTGTTTCTGCAGAAAAGGGAATGTCTTTCGAATGGGTGCATGGACTCGACCTGATCAATGTTCGCTGTGAGCCAGAGACAGGGGATCCCATGTTTTTTAAAAACTGTCAGGATGTAAATAACAGGTGAACTGTTATCTTTTCAAAGAGGTGAAAACGGGATGAAAACCATACCATTTAAAACGCTTTTTGTGTTTTTTTTACTTTTGGTTTTAGGCACGAGCGCGAGTTATGCAAAAAGAAATGATGCTCTGTCTGGCGAGCGTTTTCGGGTGCTGATTTCGACCGATCCCGGGCAGACCGGCTGGAGTGGCCGGTACAGACCGGTTACGGTTCGTCCTAAAACGGTTGTTCATGGGCATCCTTCCCTGAGCGATAAAGTGGCTAGGCGATTGATGCACAGGGAGAACACGGTGTTCTAATCTTGGCAAAGTACAATAGTGATACTCGCATTTTTTTTAATATGGGATCAAAATGACGACTGGGTGCCTTTTGGGAGTTAGACATTCAGGCATTACGCTTGCCCGAATGAACCTGCGTACCGGGACTATATCAAACAAATCCTGGATATCGGTATCGATGAACTGCATGCTGACGAAATCGCATTCGACAATCTCATGCTGCAGGCCGAACCTAAATCCTGCCGATGTCCCCGTTGCATCAAAGTCCATGAATGGAGCACCCCGGAACAAGCCAAGGGCATTTCGGAACTGGATAACCCGGTATTGCAAGAGTGGATGCGTTTCCGCTGCGAGTCTCTGGCGAATCATGTCAATGATCTGCATGACTATGTCAAGAGCCTGAATCCGGATTTAGCAGTACATCTCAATATCAAGGGGGTGTATAGCTATAACCGATACTGGAGCAATGCGGTCTACCATCCTCTATACAAAAATCGAATAGATGTTCTTTCCTTTGATACCGGCGGCTATGATGCGCGTATCGATAAAGAAACAGGTGCTCTGGTTTCTCAAATACGATCCTATAATGTTGCCAGGCATCTCGGTGCAGCCTGCACGAATGATTTTGACAATCGACTCATCGGTGCTGTGCATATGGCATTTAACCATGAAACCCCTGTACCTGGGTATCCCGGAGCGACGGAAGATATCTCTCCCCTGGCAGAATGAGACAGTGAGGGAATTGAAAAAATGCACAGAACGAATAATTTCTCAATTAAACTATCTCCTTGACTCTTTGCTCGTTGTTACAGATATTATATTATTGATAACACGTCACATTATTTTTTCATTAAATTAAACAGGAATCCATCATGACCACCGAAACGAAAGACCAAAAAAGCAGTATTCTGTCCCGCCGGACATTTATTCGGGGTGCGACGGCTGCGACGGCTTTTACGATTGTTCCGAGCCATGTGTTAGGCCAATCGAATCAGCCGGCCCCGAGTGATAAACTCAACATCGCATGTGTGGGGATCGGAGGGATGGGCGAAAACAATACAGAACGCTGCAACACGGAAAACATTGTAGCCCTGTGTGACATCGATGATGAATATGCCGCACCGGTTTGGGAGACATATCCGAACGCCAAGAAATATCACGATTTTCGCATCATGCTCGAAAAACAAAAAGATATCGATGCGGTGATCATCGCAACGCCCGATCACACGCACGCCGTGGTGGCCATGGCTGCCATGCAACTGGGCAAACATGTTTATGTACAAAAGCCGTTGACCCATTCGGTCTGGGAAGCTCGAAAGCTCACTGAAGCAGCGCGTTATTATAAAGTGGTCACTCAGATGGGCAACCAGGGTCATTCTAATGAGGGCGCGCGACTGGTGTGTGAATGGATCTGGGACGGTGCAATCGGTGATGTGCTTGAAGTCCATGCCTGGACCAATCGTCCGGTGTGGCCGCAAGGTATTGAAGTTGGCCGGCCGTCTGAAATGCCACCGGTTCCGGAGACCCTGGATTGGGATAGATGGCTAGGTCCGGCGCCATACCGGCCGTATCATACCGCTTATTTGCCCGAAAAGTGGCGTGCCTGGTGGGATTTTGGTACCGGCTCGCTGGGTGATCTGGGTTGCCATATTCTGGATCCGGCCTTTTGGGCATTGAATTTAAAATATCCAGAGAGTGTAGAAGGAAATATATCGACCTATTGGGAGGGTTTTTGGGAGTACACAGAACCGAAAAATGAAATGTATCCCCGGTCAACCATCGTACGCTATAAATTTCCGGCACGTGAGGGCATGCCTCCCGTTAAATTGACCTGGTGGGATGGCGGGTTGATGCCCCCGCGCCCGGATGAACTGGAAGAAGGCCGTCGTATGGGTGATGAGGATGGTGGACTGTTGTTTGTGGGCAATAAAGGCAAATTGTTGACGGGCTGCTATGGTAAGAATCCACGTCTGATTCCAGAGACAAAGATGAAAGAATATACAATACCCTCACCCAGCATCGAGCGAGTACCGCAAGGCGAGAGCGGACATGAACAGGACTGGCTGCGTGCCATCAAAGAGGATAAGCAGGCCTGCTCTAATTTTGATTATTCAGGACCACTCTCAGAGATGGTTTTGATGGGTAATTTGGCTGTACGCTATCCTCAAAAACGCTTGTTATGGGATGGGCCGAATATGCGGGTTACCAATAACGAGGAAGCCAATAGCTATGTGCAGCGGGAGTACAGAGAGGGATGGAGCTTATAAACTCTTGATATGATTCACAGCAAGGTGGGCGATCTGCCCATCTTGCTGCGATTTTGATAAAACAGATCCTCGTCATGCTTTGGGAATACATATAATTGATGCGCTCGATGCCATGGCAAATAAATATTCGACCCAATCCTTAACAGGAAAAACCAGGAGAATCTCTTGACATTTTTATATCTAAATTCAGACAAGATGGGAGAAGGAGACCCGGAATTGGGCCGGAAGTTAATGATCAGTTTCCTGGGTGAATTGGAAAAATCGGATGTACGCGTGGACATGGTCGGGGTTGTCAATTCAGGAATCAACTTGACTACACAAGACGGCAAAGCCCTCGCAATATTTAAGCGCATGGAAAAAAAAGGAGCCAAGATCGCTACGTGCGGAACTTGCCTGGACCACTATCAAAAGCGAGATAATTTGCTGATTGGGCAGGTGGGTACCATGGATATGACTGTCATGGTTATGGCGGCTGCTGACAGAATTATCAGACCGAATTAGAAAGCCAGGCAAAAACAAAAAGAGTTGGATCGGATTAAAATCAAGCAGATGCATTTGTATGATTTTTCACCTGTGGGATTGCTGACCATGGATACTGAAGGAGTGATATTGGATGTCAACCTGCGAGCTCTGGATTTGTTTGATGCCGTGCGCGATGAACTCGTCGGGCTTGCCTTTACTCAATTGGTACAACATAACAGCCGCAAGCCTTTTCAGGAACATCTCCAGGCAGTTTTGTATGATGAAAAACAAAAGACATGTCAATTAGAGTTGCATCGTCCGCATACACGAGTTTTTTTCGCTCACTTGTCTACCCAGATTTTCCCGGATTCGGAGGATAAAAAGGTTTTACAGACAGTCATAGTCGATGTTACGGAACAGTGGATTAAAAATGAACGTTTTCGTCAGACCGGCAACCATTATCAAACCTGGCTAAAACAAATACCACAGCCGTTGGTGGTCATTGACCAGGAGGGGTGCATTCGATTTGTATCGAATCGGCCTGATAGACGATCATCATTTGTTTCGCAAAGGTCTGCATGAATTATTCGATCAAGATGACTCTATAGAAATTGTCGGGGAGGGATCAGACGGTCGTCAGGCTTTGGCTCTCGCTGAAAAGTTAGAACCGGGCATCAAAATCATCATTCTTTCCATTCATACGGAAAAGGTCTATGTGAAAACAGTTCTTGAAAGCGGCATTTCAGGCTTTCTCCTCAAGGATTGTGCATTTGACGATCTCAGAGAAGCGATTAATGTTGTCCAGCAAGGCCGTATTTTTCTTAGTTCCAGAATCGAAGGAATGATGAAAAAGGAACACTATTACTGGAACCAAATTTCGCTTCCTGTTATAAATGAATTATCAGAGCGTGAACGTCAAGTATTGCAAATGCTTAGCGAAGGCAAGTCTGTAAAAGAAATCGCTTGATTCTTATTTCTCAGTCCCAAGACCATAGAAACGCATCGCAAAAATATTATGGATAAACTGGACCTGCACACGATCCCGGAATTGGTCAAATATGCGATTCGGGAAGGATTGACCGATATCTCAAAATAATTGATCTTTTCAATTTTTGTTACACCACGACTCTCGAATAAGGTTTTTCCCGATTGAAAAGCCAGGTAATAATGTGTATCTATTATTAGACACATTATTTAACCCGGGAGGGAAAATGCCTTACTGGATTCCCAAAATTATTCATTGCCATGATTATCATGCCGGACTGGTATTCATCTTTTTAAAGATTGTTTATAATGGTTATGTGAGAGCAAAGAGAGTGTTGCGTCAGCTCTATCATCTCGATCATACCGAGCATAATGCTCTCCTTTTGCATTATAACAGTGGAGAGTTTGTTCGTATTTTGCTTTTACAAACCAATAAAGATTATGTCATGGTTGTGACAAAAGTATTGGAAGACATTGATCTCTACATGTTTAAACAGTATTGTGGTGCTGAACAGGTTCGCATCGTGCCTGATCACGAATTGACAAAGATTTTTCCGGATTGCGACCCGACAGCATTACCATCGATTGGCCAGCTTTTTGGTCTCGATGTGTATTGTTCAGATAAACTGTGCCAAAACAAGGCCATCTGTTTTAATCCCGGCACACATGACCAAATCATCAGAATAGCCACAAAAGAATTTTTGCAGGTTACAAATGCTCAGATAGGAGATTTTACAAGATACCCGTGCAAATCAAGCCGCTACGAATTTTGTTTCCAAGTGCCAGATCCCCTGGTTAACACAATGTAAAGGGATTTGAATATGCCGCTAGTGGGGGGGGGGGGTAACCAAATTACCCGGCATACATATTCAATGTGTTTTTACATTTTGGGGATTGTTAACCAAAGCATCGATGAGACCAGTACGCGTATGTCTCAAGCTATGCAACTATCTGGTGCTTGTGAGGTCCACCTTACTTTGGGGTGGGCCTTTTTTTTATCGTGAGATCCATATATAATATTGCATTTTCATTGTCAATTAACTATTTTGTGCACAGCTAGTGGTGTACAATGAGGTCTTGATCGAATTTGAATCGATTGTGGTGGTAATGTTCAAGAAACCAACTTTATTTAAAATTCCGCGCAAACCCGTCACCATTTTATTTACTGATATCCAGGATTCCACCCGGTATTGGGACTCCCATGGCGATGTAAAGGGCCGTCTAATGGTGGATCAACATAACCGATTGCTCTTTCCGATCATTGAAAAATACAGAGGCCGGGTCATAAAAACCATCGGTGATGCGATCATGGCATCCTTTAAAAAGCCATGCAACGCTGTCAAGGCCGCCATTGCCATGCAACAGATCCTGGAACGAGAGCGTCAGCAGTATGGACGAATGATTCTGAATGTGAGAATAGGGATACATACCGGTCAGGCAATTGTCGAAAGCAATGATATATTCGGTGATATGGTCAATGTTGCTGCTCGTGTAGAGGGAAAAGCCCGGGGCAGTGAAATACTCGTATCCGGAAACACAGCTCGATATTGCCGACGCAAGGAATTTTATCTGAGCAAAAAGGCGACTGTACAACTCAAGGGCAAGTCCCGCAAAATCACGCTCTTTCGCTGTGATTGGAAAAAGTCTGCGAGCCTTATCGATGACTTGCAATGGCAACCCCATCGTCCGGTTACCCGAGGACAAAAATTGCGATTGATTTTACACTCGGTATTCACATTGTGCCTGATCTATTTTTTATATCTTCGATATATCCGATTTTTTATAGCTGATCATTTAGCCTTATCCGATCTGATTTTTCATGTTCATAATCCGTTTAATTATCCATGGATTGCCGGCACTATTATAATGTTTGTGGTATTGGTCAACTATTTGATTGCAGATTTAAAAAAACAGATCCCAAAATGGGAATTAAAGGTTTATAGAGGGGGATTTTATTTTACGTTGGGATTTTTACTCTTTTATCTTCCGGCTGAGAGTGGTTTTTTGGATTGGCGATTTTTATGGCAAGATCCGATCTGGAAAAGCCAACATCTGTTCGTGACTATCATGGAAAATGATACCAATATAAGAAAGAGTCCATCATTGAATTCGCCTCTCCTTTTCACGGCTGACTATGGACAGGTATTTGTTTTTCAGAATTTCCGCAGAGGAAAACAATTTGACTGGAACCGCATTCGGCTTTCTGAAAAACAATCCGGATGGATTGCCCGCATCATTCCTCCCCGAATCGGAGCTGCCGCAAAACGCCTATCATTGGCCCATTATTTTTATTTTCGATATCGAGATCTTTATGCCCTATTAATGGGCGGCCTGGCTTTTGTCTGGGGGTATTGGAGTTACAGAATTCATTTGATATAATAATGCCTATCATACCGGAATAAAGGAGAGAAACGATGAATTGGAGAGAACTGTTGGAAAGTGAAATCAAAGTCAATTATAACGTTGCCGATCAATTGTTCAACCTGGTTACAGACCACGACCTGGAATGGAAACCTGCGACTGGTTCTAACTGGATGACCATGGGACAGTTGCTCATGCATATTGCCGTGGGCACGGGGCCGGCATTTAAAGCGGTTATCACCGGTGACCGGGGGGTACCATGCATAGATTTTTTTGCGTTTTTTTGACCCTAGTCGTTCAAGGCTTTGGAAAAAATCTGTACAGCCTCTTCAATGTCTGATTTCTGTACAATGAGCGGAGGTACAAATCTGAGGGTCTGATTACCAGCTTTGCCAATCAAAAGTCCGTTGTCAAAACATTTTTTTACTACTGTTCCGGGATCTGTATCGATTTGCACACCAACCATCAACCCGCGTCCTCTGATGGCTTGCACGGCTGGTAAATTTTTGGCTTTTATGCATTCGACCAGATAATCTCCCATATTTTTGACATTTTGCAAAAGGGTGGGATTGCTCAGTTTATCCAGCACCGTTCGGGCGACCTGACAAACAAGCGGGCCTCCACCAAAGGTGGAGCCGTGATGCCCCACCCGGATAGGTTCTGCAACACGCTCGGTCATGAGGATCGCCCCCATGGGGAGGCCTGCTGCCAGGGGTTTTGCCAGTGTCATGATATCTGGTGTGATCCCGTAATAATCGTGTGCACAAAAATAGCCGGTTCGCCCCAGCCCGCATTGTATTTCATCGAACATCAATAATGCCTCATGCTCATCGCACCAGCGTC